>JAPDPR010000062.1 GCA_034506335.1 candidate division KSB1 bacterium | reverse complement strand
AGGTAGACCTCTACATTCCTGAACTGACTCAATAACGCGGCACCCTTCTTTTTGGAGTAGGTTTTGATAATGGGCGCCTCGGCATCGGTGTGCTCGATCTTGACGTGAAAAAGTTTCGAGAGAAAGTAAAGCCAAGAGTACTTGTGATAGAGCACTGCAACAAATGTTCCGCCTTCTTTGAGCACGCGGTGGATCTCGCTGATCGCCGCCTCGGTGTCGTCTACATGGTGGAGCACACCCGCCGACCACACGGCGTCAAAGGACTCTGGCCGGAAGCAGAGCTTTTCCGCATCACAGACAATCACCTGGCCGGGGAGGCCAAACGTGCGGAGATGCTGTTTGGCCAGGCGCGCGCCATTCAGCGTCATGTCAATGGCTACAGGGTACAGACCGACCGCTGCCAGCTGCCGCAGGTCCGTCCCGGGCCCACATCCTACTTCCAACACTCGACCTTGCGGGTGGGCCGCGCCCAATCGCCGGATCTCATCCAACATGTACCCCATGCGGTCCGGGTCATACCGGAAGACACGCAAATCCTCGAAGAATTCGGGCGTGCCCACCTCGTGCTGGGCCACCTCGATGTCATTAACGTACGTGTCCCAATACTGTTGGCTTTCCTTCGAGAACGCCAAGGAATCACCTCCTCGCCTATCGCTCACTTGGTCAGATCAATGTAGATGTGCCAACCGATGGGCCTGGTTAGCCACCTGGGCAGTGCGTTGAAAAGGGGCACAAAGACAGAGTTGTAAACGCCCACCAGAAATCCATGTCGTTTTACGGTCTTCATGGGAAAGCCGGTCATATGGATCTTGATCGTCGAGAACTTGCGAAAAAGCCGACGCACGTCCCGGCGCGAGTGCGTAGCAATGAGCGGCGCATCTACCCCTTGCGTCTCGTACCCGATCCCGGAAACGCGGACGAGGAAATTGTACCACGACCACTTGTGGTAGAGCATGATAACAGCCTCGCCCCCTGGGCGCAACACCCGGTATATTTCATCGATGGCCTTCTCGATGTTTGGCGTACACATCAACACGCCGATACAAATAACCACATCGAAGGAGTTGTCCGGGAAAGGGAGGTCCTCAGCGCTTGCCACTCGCACCTCCCCCTGCAGGCCTCGGTATTCCAGGTACTTACGGGCAAGAGCCACACCGCTCTCCGTCAGGTCCACGGCGGTGACAATGGCACCATTTCGCGCATACTTGACGAGGTCTCTACCCCATCCGCACCCCACCTCGAGGAGTTTCTTTCCCGCAAAGTCCCGATGACGAGCGTAAGGTTCTTCCTCACGGTATTTCATGTCATAGTAGCGCTCAAGGTCATCGAAGAATTCCGGCGTGCCCGGTTCCTTATCCGTCACCTCGATGCCGATGACGTTCTCGTTCCAATACTTTTTCACCTCATCAATTGTGACCTGCGCTGGTCTTGTGGCGCTCATTGCTTCTCACACCTCCCTCATCTCGTCTAGGCCTTGGCCCTGCTCATTTACGGTCATCTTTGCGACGCTGTTATCATACATCTATGGTGCCTGTCTGCGGACATAATGCCGGAAAGAATGACAGTGCGGTGGGCAGAGTTTCGGTACAATTTTTCCCTTGCATTTCTCTGCGAAAGCTGTAATTTAAGCAACACATTGAGCACAGGAAAAAGAATGCAATGGCACACGTCATCATAGGTACGGCCGGTCACATTGACCACGGCAAATCGGCCCTGGTGAAAGCCCTCACCGGGACTGATCCGGACAGGCTGAAAGAGGAAAAGGAGCGCGGGCTTACCATCGACCTCGGCTTCGCGTTCTTGGGCGAAAGGGCTGCCTTTATCGACGTGCCCGGTCACGAGCGCTTCGTGAAAAACATGGTGGCCGGGGTAAGCACGGTGGACGCCGTGCTGTTCGTGGTGGCAGCTGACGACGGGGTGATGCCGCAAACCCGCGAACATCTGGATATTCTCTCCCTGCTCGGGCTCAGGAGGGGCATAATCGCCTTGACGAAGATTGATTTGGTGGACCGCGAGTGGCAGGAGTTGGTCACTGCAGACATCAGGGAGCTAGTGAAAGGCACCTTTCTTGACGGAGCACCCATCATTGCCGTCTCAAGCGTGACCGGGGAGGGGATGCAGGAGCTCCGTGCTGCCATTGAAGAGCTCATTGCCCAGACTCCGCCCCGCTATGACCAGGGACTGTTCTGGCTGCCGGTGGACCGCTCGTTTACGGTGAAGGGGTTTGGCACGGTGGTCACCGGCTCGGTGCTTTCCGGGTCGGTCAGGGTGGGAGATGAGCTGGAGCTTCACCCCAAGCAGCGTAGGGTGCGTGTGCGCGGCCTGCAGAGCCACGGACGCGAGGTGGATGTGGTTCGGGCCGGCGACAGGGCGGCCTTGAATTTGGGTGGCATTCACAAGGAGGACGTGGAGCGCGGCGACGTCTTGGCGACCCCAGGCTACTTCATGCCGACAACATTTTTGGACGTGCGTCTGCGTCTACTTGCGGGTGCCGCACGCCCACTGCACCACAATGCCCGTGTGCGCCTCCATGTCGGCACGCGGGAGCTTATGGCCAGGGTTAGGCTGTTAGAGGGGAGCGAGATCGTCCCCGGAGAATCCGCGTTCGCCCAATTGCGACTTGAAGAACTCATCACCGCACGCCGCCGGGATCGCTTTGTGATCCGTCAGTACTCGCCGCCGGTGACCATCGGGGGAGGCGTGGTGTTGGATGCCACCCCCCCACCTCATCGCCGTTTCCGCCGAGAAGTGCTCGAGCAACTCGCGGCGCTGGAGAAGGACACGCCGGAAGAAACAGTCCTCGCCCTGCTACGCGCGCGACCTTTGCGTCCCCTTTCAACTGCCGAACTGGCAAAGGGAACTGGCTTTGCCCTCGCCGCACTGGAAGAGCTCTTAGCCCGGATGGTTCACGCAGGCTCCCTCATCAGACTCGGTTCCGAGCGACAATCTATGTACGCCCTCCCCGCTGCAGTCGAGGATGTGCGGAGGGGCATCGCCGAACAGCTGAGGCTGTACCATCAGCAGTTTCCACTTAAGCCGGGCATGCCCCGCGCTGAACTGAGAGACGCCGTGAGCCGGGACCTGGACCAAGCCCTCTTCGCTGCAGCAGTGGAAGCATTGGGCTGCGAGGGGACAGTCAAGGAAAGCGGCGGGACAGTAGCTTTGGCCACGCACCGCATTGTGCTCTCCGCCGCAGACCAAGCCCTCCGCGACCGGCTTGTCCAAGAGCTGCGTGCCGCGGGCTTCACCCCACCGGATACGGCCGAATTGGCCAAGAAGGTGGGGTGCAGACAGGCTGATGCGGAGCGGGTGCTTTCGGCCCTCCATGCCATGGGCGAGGCGCTGCGCTTGGAGGAAGGAATCTACCTCCCCCGGGAAACCGTCGACCAGGCGCGCCGGATGCTCGCAGGCTATTTTGTCGACCACGAGGAGCTGACAGTGAGTACCTTCCGCGAAATGCTGGGTACCACCAGGCGATATGCTTTGCCGCTTCTCCTTCATTTCGACGAGCAAGGCATTACAGAGCGCCGCGGGGAGGCGCGCGTTCTAAAGAACAAGCCTGAAAAGTAGGACTGAGGACTGCGATGAAGCGGACAGTTCTTCTCCTGGTAGGGTTGATGATCATCTGGTCGTCGCCTGCTGCATGCCAAAAGACGCGCGTCCTGCTGCGCCGGCCTATCATCCATGGCCACATCACGCCCCAGCAGGCCGACTCTCTGGGCGAAGAACTGCGCCACCGCCTGCTGCAGACGGGCATAGTGGAGCTTGTGTCGCCAACTCCCGAAGCGGCCCCCGCCCATGGATTCCCGCACGCGCCCTCCACGCAACCAGAGCCTGTGCCTATGGCCGATGAGATTGTGGACGCCCGGTTGCACAAATCCGGCGAAATCTTCGCGCTTACACTCACTGCTCTTGAAACGGTAGAGCACATGACGTACACATCCCACGGCGAGGCAAGGAGCCTGGCGGCACTGTGCGCAACTCTCGTTCCTGAGTTTGTGGAGGAGTTGCAGGAACGCCACAGAGCAGACCGGATGGTCATCAGGGTGGAACGGGGCTATGACATCTTTCCGATGGACAAGTACTTCGGCATTTCGGACCCCTTCGTGGAAGTGTGGGTGGACTCGGTCTTGATTGGGGCGACAGAGGTTCGGCAAGACGAGAGAGACCCAGTCTGGGAACAATCATTTCTCCTCCCAGCGGGTCCTCCACGGCACATCACCCTGGTGGTCTATGATAAGGACGCTCTGGATCATCGAGAGCTCATCGGCAAAGTAACAGTGCCATGGGGTCGCGACGGCATCTACGCCATCCGCCGTCCCCAGTACGTGCGCGACTTTGGCAAGGTGCAGGTTTCCTTCGGAAGGTGACTCGAGTTTTTCCTTGAAGGTTTCTAGTGGTTTTATTAGATTCTAATCCAGACCTAATGGGAATGGATGGGTCCCTGGTGGGCCTCGCGGGCTTCAAACCCGTTGTTCCGCACTCTGGTGCGGAAGGTGGGTTCGATTCCCACACATTCCCGCAACAAGAGGGCTCCAGTGAGGGAGCCCTTTTCTCTACCTGAGGTCGGACACCGCTCCCGCCAAGAGGGCTTCACGTGTGACGACTCGCACAGACGGAGCATCGCAAAGGAACCAGCGGACGGTCGCGCAGGTTTTTCTTTGCAAGGCGACCCTCCAGAAGACCGGTGCAACAGAAGATCCGAGGATTGGGAGTCCTCTGCAAGAGAAGCATACCGCCCGTAATAATACATCCGATTGCGGCACAAGGAGCGCCGAGCAGAGCCAGACCGGAAAGGGACCTTGCTCCATGCGTCAATCCATCCAGCATAGAACTAACGCTAACAAGCGAGGGTCAAGCGCTTTCTTCTCGCGGCGCCTCCTCTTAAGGGTGCTCATTGTGGCCCTTTGCACTCCTTTCCCCGTGAGCCTCCTTGCCGAGCAGTACTCGCAGTACGCGGTGGGGTACCGTGACACGACCTTCTACCGGAACGGCAGAACGCTCAGAACTTTCGTTTACTACCCTGCTACCAGCCCTGGAAGTGGTACGCCGCTGAACACCACCGGCGCGCCTTACCCCCTTCTTGTCTTCGCCATAGGTAAGCGCATGCAGGTGGAATACTACGTGACCTACTACCAGGAGCTGGCGGCGAGCGGCTACGTGGTCATGGCGCCGCAGTTCCCGGACGTGGACAACCCCAGCGCCTACGTGTGGAACGAAGACATTCGCCAATGCATTACCGCAGCGCTCACTGCTCGTACTGTGCCGGGGTCCATGTTCTATCAGGCCATCGACGCCAATCGTATCGGCCTGTTCGGCCACTCATTCGGGGGTGGTACAGTCATAGGGGTGGCAGCCGACGACGGTCGGGTGCGGGTGACCTGCGCCATAGCACCAAACAATCCGGGCAACTACTCGTTTAATAAGATACCCAATGTGCACACGCCGATTCACATCCTGGGCGGTGAACTGGATGCCATCAACTCGGTCGACTCCATCGGCCGTCCCCTCTATCAACGCGCCAATCCCGACAAGGCGTTGGTTGTGGTCAAGGGCGCCAACCACATGCAGTTTTCCGACTATGACGGCTTTGACTCGGTGGACACGCCCGCCACTATCACCAGGGCCCAGCAGCTGGCCATCACCAGTGCCCATCTGCTCAACCTGTTCGATGCCTACCTGAAAGGGGGAAATGCCGCCCGGGGTGAACTCTACGGCCCTTCCACCCTGAGTAGGAACGACGTGCTGCTCTGGTTCGAGACGCAGGCCGGCAACGCGGCACGTCTGGCGTATGTATCCGGCGATGGCCAGGTGGGCCTGCCAGGGCAGCTTGTGCCATCGCCTATCGTATTCAAAGTTGTGGATGCCCAAGGCAACCCGCTTTCGCGCCATACAGTTCATTTTCAGATCACTGCTGGTGGAGGGAACCTGGCCGGGCAGAACTGGAGGGACCTCGAAACAGACACCAACGGTAGCGTGAGCATCCAGCCGCGTCTTGGACCAAGTGAGGGGACGAACAATAATTTGATCAGCGTGTCTGCGTACAAAGGAACCGCCCACCTCACTGACTCTCCCCGTGTTATCACGCTCTCCGCATCGTCGCAACCTGTGCGGCAGATTACTGTGCGCACCGTGCCAGCAAACCTCACATTCAGCATTGACGGCGTGAACTACTCGGGTCAGCACACATTCACCTGGCCCCAGGGAAGCGTTCATGCGGTGACGGTGGCCTCGCCCCAGAATGAAGCGGGCGGCACTCGTTATGTCTTCAGCGCGTGGAGCGACGGCGGGGCCCAGACCCACAGCTACCAAGTGCCTGCGCGCGATGACACACTGGTGGCGACATTCCGTACACAGCACCTGCTGACTCTCGTTTCCCTCTATGGTTCTGCGACGGGGGCCGGCTGGTACGATGCCGGCAGCGCAGCAACGTTTTCGGTCACCACCCCCGTTTCTGGTGGGGAGGGACGACGTTTCAGCCTCACCGGTTGGACCGGCAGCGGAGCGGGTTCTTACACCGGGCCTGCCTCTTCAGCCACTGTGACCATGCTGGGGCCAATCACCGAGACGGCCACCTGGCACACAGAATTCTTCCTGGCGACAGCAGCAAGCCCCTCTGGCGGCGGCAGCGTGCTGCCCTCCCCCCCAGGCGCCTGGTTCGACAGCAGCGCCACAGTCAGCATCAGTGCCACTCCTGCCGAAGGTTATGCGTGGGGAAACTGGTCGGGCGACATAATCGGTGCCACCAATCCCGTGAGCTTTGTCCTGACCCGTCCCAGCTCGGTGACCGCCAACTTCGTGCGCCTGAGCCTGATCACCATCCGCACAGAACCGCCGGGCCTGAGTTTTTCTGCCGACAGCATCGACTACGCCTCGCCCCATACCTTTGCTTGGCTCCCGGGCTCAGTGCATAGGGTCTCGGTCACTTCCCCCCAATCGGGTACGCCTGGTGTCCAATATCTTTTCTCCTCCTGGAGCGATGGCAATGCGCTGACGCACAACATCGTCGCTCCTGCGCGGGATGATACCTTGGTGGCCCGGTTCCGAACCCAGTATCTCCTCACGGTCAATTCGGCGCACGGCAACCCAAGCGGTGGGGGCTGGTACGACCAGGGGGCGCAGGCCGCGTTCAGGGTCACCACGCCGGACTCCCAAGGCGGTTCGCGCCATTTGTTTGTGCGCTGGACAGGTGACTTCTCAGGCACGCAGCCAACAGGGTCGCTGGTGATGACCGGTCCCAAGACAGTCACCGCCACATGGAGAACACAGTATCTCCTTACTCTCCACACTCCTTATGCGACGGCACAGGGAACTGGATGGTACGACGAAGGAGCCAAAGCCGAGTTTTCCATCAGCGGTACGGTTTTCTCTGACAGCGCAGGTACAAGAAGGGTTTTCACCGGCTGGACAGGCAGTGGTGAAGGGTCCTATACTGGGCCCGACAGCGCGGGTCTTGTGACCATGAACGGCCCAATTACGGAGACGGCGCAGTGGGCCACGCACTACTTGCTGACAATCGCCTCGCCCTATGGGTCCCCACAAGGCGCAGGCTGGTATCTTTCCGGGACAACGGCACATTTCTCCGTTACTACCCCGCACACCGAGGGCATGACACGCCACATATTCCTGCGCTGGGATGGCGACTATCAGGGCGATGAACCGCAGGGCGCGCTGTCCATGAACCGACCGCGCGCTGTCGTGGCCGAATGGGGCACCCAGTATTTCCTCAGTACCGAGGTGGACCCGCCCGGAGGCGGAGCAATGGCTCCGCCTCCCCCAGGTGAGTGGTATGATGCCAATACAGCCGTGATTGTCCACGCGGCGGCCTCCCCAGGCTTTGCCTTCGGTGGCTGGGATGGCGACCTGACCGGCAAACGGAACCCCGATTCCCTGAAAATGGACCGCCCAAAGGAGGTAACGGCACTCTTCGTGCCCGTCGGCCTGGTACGCGTTACCTCCGAACCGGAGGGACTCGAGCTCGTTGTTGATGGCCTCCCCTACACCACTCCCCACGACTTTAACTGGAACCCAGGCTCGGTTCACACGGTGCAGGCCCCTTCTCCTCAGCAAATAGGCTCCACGCGCTATGTTTTCCAGTCGTGGAACGATGGCGGCCAGCAGACACACGCCATCGAGGTAAGCGGAGCAACTGTGTTGGTCGCACGCTACCGCACCGAATTCTTCATCGCTACCAGCAGTGCGCCCCCAGAAGGAGGCACGGTCCAACCTTCTCCCCCGGGTGTGTGGGTGGCAGAGAAAGACACAGTGATCCTCAAGGCCGTGGCAAACAGTAGCCTGGGTTACCTATTCGCAGGCTGGAGCGGCGATGTGCACAGCTTGGGCAACCCAGACACCCTCGTCGTCACTGAACCGGTGTCGGTGGTCGCCAACTTTGTTAAGGTGGGTTGCACGCGTATAGGCACGGTTCCCGATTCGCTTCTCATCATCGTGGACGGGGGGCGCTATGTTGCCCCGCACGACTTTGTCTGGGAACCCGGCTCCAGTCACACGATTGGCGTGGAATCGCCGCAGGCTGGCCCTCCCGGTGTGCGGTACGTGTTCGAAGGGTGGAGCGACGGCGGTGCGCAAAGTCACACCGTGGTCTCCGCCGAAACCGTGTTGTACACTGCCTTCTTCCGAGAAGAATACGCCGTGCTCGTCAAGGTAGAGCCACCAGGGGCAGGAACTGTGCAGCTCATTCCTGACTCTGGATGGTACGCAGAAGGCCAGCAGGTGCTGGTCAAAGCGTGGCCTGACTCGGCAAAGGGGTACGAATTCGAAAGGTGGACAGGGGATTTTGCTGGCAGTACCAACCCGGCTACACTGCTTATCAACGGGCCCAAAGCGCTTGTGGCCCACTTTGTGGCCAGTGACCGGCGCGCACCTGCTCTCCTTTACGCCTACCCGCGGGCAGGGTCGGTATGGGTGCCTACCAATACCAGCATCGAACTGGGTCTGGCCGATAGCCCGGGTGGCCGCGGCCTGGAGCCGAGTTCCGTGGCCATTTGGGTCAACGGCACACAAGTTGCAAAGGGCGGAACCGTGCTGCCGGGTCATCAGGCGGTGCTGAAAGTGCAAAACGGTGTGGCCGCGTTCCGCTACCAACCCACCGCGCCATTTGTGCCTTCCGGTCAGGTATACGTTCGCGTGCAGGCGAGGGACTTGGCAGTCCAGACGAACAGTTTGGACACCACCTTCTCCTTCACGCTTGCGCCCTTCCCGGTGCTGGTCACCGTCTCCCAACAGCTGGGACCAGAGGGAGGGTTTGTTCTGGACCCGGCAAACGGGGTGCAGATCGCAGTACCACCCGGGGCATTGCCCGAAAGCACCACGCTGGTCATCGCTCAGTCTCCTGGTGTACCGCCCCTACCTGATTCGCTCCTCCCCGTAGGGCATGCTTTGTATTTTTCACCAGACGGCATAGAGCTCCAGGACTCTGTGACGGTGGCTATTCCCTACACCCAGGCAGATCTGACGGCGGTGGGCGTGAATGACCCGACCATGATCCCGGTGTACCGCTTCCGCACGCGGGACGGAAGATGGGACAGGCTGCGTGTGGCTGGCGTCTATCGTTCGTTCCTGTTGGTACCGATGCGGAGCTTCTGCTATTTGGTCTTCTGCAGGCCAGGTGGTACTGCCGTCGCGTACGACTCGCCCGAAGCCGCGCCGGCGCGTTTTGCTCTGCTGCCGGGGTTTCCTAATCCATCAAACAGCCAAATGGTGTTCCCCATAGAACTTCCGCAGCACCGTGTGGTGAGCCTCTGGCTATATGACGCCACCGGCCGCGCAGTGAGGACGATTGAGGCCGGGTTGCTGCCACCAGGAAGGCACCACCTGTATTGGGACGGACGGGACGAGCACGGCAATGAGCTCCCCACCGGCGTCTATCTTGTGCGGTTGCGCGCGGAACCACGCGGGGATACGGGACATCCTCCCTTCGAGGCACGAACGAAGGTGGTCGTGGTGCGATAACCCTCTAGAATCACTCCTTCCTACGCATGAGTCTGGTGGCGCCCGTGCCTGTTCGGCCGTGTACGGCGGTCACCAAGGCTGGTGACAGACGGCCACTACTCAGTTGTAGGGCGAAGGCCGGGGCTCCCAAGACACAACCACCGACCGGCACAGAATCGCGCGGGTTGCATTGTGTACCAGCGGGCACAGCAGCCGCTTGCGTCGCCCACAAGAATGGCGAGCTTATCGCCGCCGGGAGGATGGACAAGAGCTCTACCAGCCGCCTCCTAGTTGCGCACGGGATGACCACTGTGCCCAGAAATCTCTGGTCCCACGTGCACCAAGACCCCCTCCAGACCGTACTCCCCAAGATTCTCAATGCGAGATGGCACAGGCTCTGATCCGGGTCCGCCAGACCTGGGGGCCTGCCCATGCAAGGATCGCCACCTTATCACCTATTTTGCCCAGAGGATGCGCCCTAATCTGGCCTGCGGCTCAGTGCCTCTTGGCAGAGCCCTGCGGGAACAGCGCTCGGCCATTTTTTTCTTGACTTTGGGCGAGGAATTCCGTACTTTTTCAACAGCGAGACCGATGAGAAGCCGAGACTCGGGGGAAGGGGGATAATGGGATCGTAGGCCGTGCGCTGGAGGCACCAGGCCGGTTCGCCGCAGCACAGGAATGTGGCTCCCGGCCCGGTACACGGCCGGCAAGGAATGGTGGATCCGCCGGCGCACGGCCGAGGCGGAACGCCGCTTCGTGCTCACAAGAGCAACTCATGTACACCAGGGCAAAGAAACGCCTGACCACCTCTTACGTCCTGGCCTGCCTCTTCCTGCTCGTTACCGGCTACCTGGTGTGGCCTTCTAAAGAGGCGTGGCAGGACCCACAGCTACTCCCCTTCCGCTTCGTCCCCATAAGAGAACTGCCGCCCCTGCTTGCTACCTGTGACGCCGACCACGACGGATTCAGCGAATCCTATCACTATGGTCGCCCTTCTGAAGCATATACCCTTTCGGTTGAGCGACGGGATCATAACGGAGTTGTGAGTGAACAGTACAATTTCTTGGGCCATACAGCTTACCAGAGGGCATTTTTTGCTGACCTTGTGGGCGATTACCGGGAAGAGCTGATAGTCTGGTTTCGGCGCAACGATACGGCCTTCGTGGACATCCGCTCCTTCGAAGACCAGCGCATCGCCTGTTTCCCCGCCGTCACCACGGACGAGTACAGTAACATGGCCAACATTGGGAGCTGGGACTGTGCGGGAGAGCTCCTTGATGCCCGTGACCTCGACGGCGACGGACTGAAGGATTTGGTCTTTGTCGTCTTCACCCAATATGCGGGGTCGCCGCGCGGCGTCTACGCCTTCAGGTTTCCAGACGGCAAGCTCCTGTGGCACGAACGGATGGGAGCCGCGCCTATCGCTCCAGTTGCTGCCGACCTGGATGGAGACGGCTGTCCGGAATACGTACTGGGTTCTGGCACCCCAGAGAATCTGCGCGCGCCGATCAACGGCACCAAGGACGATCTTGCCTATCTCATGGTGTACGACCACACCGGACATAGGCTCCTTCGCGAAGTGCTCGGTGCCAAGGGAACATTTGTGCAACCATGGCTTTTTAGCGAAAAAGATGAGGGGCGTCTGCGCTGCGGAATAATCTGCAAGCGGCCCATCAAGCAAGCCCAAGCCTTGCCAAGCGAGGTGTTTGAGCTGGAGTTTCCCAGTCTCACCTTACGTCGGCTCCTCCCCCCGCTCCATTTTGGGTTACTTGGTGGCGGATTCATCGATCTTGACGACAACGGAGAGTCTGAGCTTGTTCTTGTTGACGAGAGGCTCACCGCCCGCCTCTATCGCTACGCGGCACCAAGGGGCATCTTTGTCCAGCACTTCGAGCGCGCCTTGCCTCTGTCGTGCGGCTACGATGTCGAAACGTATTTTCTTGACCTTGACCGAGACGGCACCAAGGAAATAGTATTCGACTCCAGAACGACCAGAGGAATTGCCGTGTTAGACGAACGGCTGAGGCTGCTGGCAACCGGGCCTGGCATTAGTAGGTTGCATGCAGTGCACCGTGGGAAAGAGAGGCCGCTCCTTGTAGCAGTGTACAAGGACCGCGAGGCCTCTGCCCTCCTCCGGTTCGAGCGCACACCAGGACGTTGGCGACATTACGCGGCACTGGTGGCGCCGCCAGTGGCGCTCTTCGTCCTCCTGGGCGCGTTGAGCTGGCAGTTCTTCCTCTCACTCGCCACCAGTCACACCTTGCCAGCACTCGTACCGACCACCAACTGGGTCCGTCTGGACGGGGGGATGCACATCCGCGAATGTAGCCAAGCCGTCAGGGACAAGCTGTCGGGACTCACCACTCCGGCCTCCCTGGGGGACGTCCTCCCACCTGAGGCGGCGCAATTCCTTGAGGGCTGGCTTAAGGTACACAAAGCTACGCGGGCCGAAGCTGTGCAGGATGTACAGCTTACGGATCGCACGCACAGCCTTTTTGTGTTCGAATGGTACCCTTGGCCGCGGCTTCTCCTTGTCAGCGGCGGGTTCCTCGTTTGGCGGCAGCTTCAAGTCCCCGCACCCATGCGTAGTGTCGAGTGGATGAAAATCGCCCGTGCCATGGTGCACGACGCGAAAAATCCTCTCTCCGCTTCGCTTGCCCTCGTGGGGAGGGTGCGGCAGTGCTCTCACGACCATGCTCAAGGCGATGCCCAGTGCGACAATGACCTTGTGGAGATGGAAAGGCAGATCCTGCAGGCGCGCGACACCATCCTGCGCCTTTTGGCATTCATGGACATCGCTACCCACAAACCACGGCCATGCGATGTGAATGCCCTGATCCAAGAGGTCTGCGGCGAATTCATGGCGGAATCAGGGTCAGGAGTACACTTCCGGCTCGACCTGAGCGAAAACATTCCCATCGTCCGCGTCAGCCACGAGGCCCTGCGCATGGCCCTGCGCAACGTCATCCGGAACGCGCTTGAAGCTGTGAACGAGCAGGGATCGGTAGTGATCACTAGCTACGTGGAGACTATGCCTTCGGAAAGGAACACGTGGGAAGACTGGATCGTGGTGGAAGTGCTGGACGACGGCCCCGGCATACCGCCGGACCTGTTGCCGAGTCTGTTTCAACCGGGCGTCACCACGAAGACGGGGGGTTCTGGGCTCGGACTGGCCATCACAAAGGAAATAATGCAGTCGCTGGAGGGGGAGGTACGCATCGACAGTCCCGGGGGCCATGGCACGCTTCTTACGCTGAGCTTTCCGGTACGCCACAGCCTCGCGTAACCCCTCCTGGCACACGGGTTGCAAGGTTTCAAGCATCACCTCACCCGCAAGACCCATAGGAAAAGGTCATGGAAGAACCCGTCCGCGTTCTAATCGCCGAGGATAACCGCAACATCCGCCTGCAGCTGCGGGACATCGTGGAGGAAGCGGGCTACCAGGTAGAGGAGGCAGCCGACGGCGAAGAGGCTCTTGCACAACTTTCCAACTCCGATTTCGACCTCCTGCTCCTTGATCTGCAGATGCCCAAGCTTTCCGGCATGCAAGTGCTGGAACGGGCCAAAGGTCTTGCTCACCCTCCGGAGATTCTCGTGGTTACCGGTGTCGGCACGGTCGACACCGCGGTGCAAGCCACACGCCTTGGCGCGTTCGATTTTATCGAGCGCGAGGCGGTGGAGCGACGGCTGCTGGTGAGCATGCGCAACGCTTTACAAAAGCGTCAGATGGAGCGCGAGAACCGGCGGCTGCGTGGCCTTCGTCAACCGGGCGAAATGCTGGGCACGAGCGTGGCGATGGCAGCACTGCGCGAGCGCATAGCCCAGGTGGCCAAGACCGACAGCACCGTGCTCATACTTGGCGAAAGTGGCGCCGGCAAGGAGTTGGTTGCCCGGGCCCTGCATCAACAGAGCCTGCGTGCCGCCAAACCTTTCGTCATCGTCAACTGCAGCGCTCTGAGCGAAACCTTGTTGGAAAGTGAGCTCTTTGGCCATGTCAAAGGATCCTTCACGGGCGCTCACTTTGCCAAGAAAGGCAAATTCGAGCTTGCCGACTCCGGCACCATATTTTTGGATGAAATCGGGGACATGAGTCCGACGGCACAAGCCAAGTTCTTGCGCGTGCTGGAGTACGGCGAGATCCAGAAGATCGGCTCCTCCGAGAACATGCGTGTGAACGTGCGGGTGCTCGCAGCCACCAACCACCAGTTAGAACAAGACGTTGCCGATGGCCGCTTCCGCGCCGATCTCTATCACCGCTTGAAAGTCGTGATTCTTCGCGTGCCCCCCTTACGCGAGCACCCGGAAGACATTCCGCTCTTAGCCAACCATTTCCTCCGCGCCTTTTGTGAGCTTAGCCGGAGGCCGCAGATAGTTCTCTCTCCCGAGGCCATGCGGCTCCTGCTCAGCTACCACTGGCCCAACAACGTGCGGGAACTGCGCAACCTGATGGAACGCGTCGCCCTCCTTTCCAGCTCTGAGGTGGTGAGTGAGTGGGAATTGGAGGAGCTATGGGAGAGAGACCAGGGCGGTGCAGAATTCTTTCTCCGTGGCCGGATTGTGCCCCTTGACCAGGCCTGGCGTGAGTTCGAGCGCGCCTACATCAAGCGCGCCCTTGCCGCTTGCAACGGCAACGTCAGCAAAACGGCACGGCTGTTGCAGATAAATCGGAGTCACTTGCATGTGAAGATGAAGGAGTTGGGGGTAGGACCCGCCCGTCCGGGAAACCAAAGGCTAATGCGCGCCAACGAGGATCAACACCACTGACATGCAGCACCTGTCGCTGCCGTCCAGGCTCCAACACAAACCGTCTGAAAAGGCCATCGGTCTCTTCGAGGTGCCCTACAAAGGCCCACCTGCAGTCCTTCTCGCTAACACTCATGGGATGCTCCTCTCGATCCCAGAATCGGGACGTTCGCCCCGTTTGCGCCCACGTTGCCCGGCGACCACTCCGCGCTTTCTCGGCTACTGGAGCCCCGGGGCACCGGCGAGCTCCGGCGCCCCGGTGGTCTGCCTAAATTCGCTTCTCGAATCGTCGTTCAGCTTCTCGTAGCGCTTTCCTTAGGCCCCCTACCACCCCACTCCCACCCCCACCCGCCACAGACGGCCCGGCATGGGGTAGCCGTCGGCGAGCTGGTACTGCGTGTCGAAGAGGTTGTCCATGCTGAGGCGCAAAGTCCAATTGAACCCGAGTCCTGACCAGCGCAGGCCGGTGTTGGCATCCACTATTGTGTGCCCGGGCAGCTGTTTCGTGTTGGCCTCGTCGGTGTAGAGGGAACCGACATACAGCGCCATGGCATTGACGTACCACCACCTGCCGTCGAGTCCTGCACGCAGCGAGGCGGTGTGCTCAGGCCGGTAGATGAGGCGCTTGCCTTGCACCCCCGGCTCCTCGCCCGTGTTCTCCGCTGTCAAATGGCTGTAGACAAGCTCCACGAGTGCTCGGCCGGAGGCCTCCTCCCACCGCAGTTTTACCTCCTGTCCGGTAATGCGCGCCTTGCTCACGTTGGCCGGCGACCATTTGAACGTGGCCGGATCCATGCCCCATACGATGAGATCGCGTGCCCACCGGCGGAACCAGCTCACCTCCCCGTACACGCGACCGCGAAACGGGACGTTTGCGCTTCCGCCGACCTCAACCTCGTTGGTCCGTTCGGGGCGCAGCCGCGGGTTGCCCACCGTAAACGCATCCTCAGGCCAGTAGAGGTCATTGAACGTGGGTGCACGGAAGGAGCGCCCCACATTGCCCCGCAACGCGAGATGGCCATTGCGCAGCCGAGTCAGGATTGCACCCACCTTGGGGCTGGTGACCGTGCCAAAACCCTCGTAGTGGTCCACGCGGACAGCAGGCAGCACGTTCAGCTTGAGCTCTTGCAGGCCCAAAAGTCCCTTCCGGGAGGCGTCCACTTGAGCAAACGCAGCAGAGGCGTCGCGAGCATGCGCGCCCAGAGAGGATCCCCGCGAGCGTTCTCTCAAATAGGTGGCACCGGCAGTGAAAAGGAGGTCGCGGCCTAGTACAAAGTCGCCCTGCAAGGACGTGCCGGTGGCCATGCCGGTGTTGTCGGCCTGAGAGGGCCAGAATGGGTTCGGGTCCACAAAGCGCGTGGCAAGCTGGTGGTGAAAGCCGGTCGCCTGCACGTGGAGAACTCGCCCGACACGAGTTTCAACTTCAACTTGGGTACGGCGAGTTTCATCGTCCTGCTTAGCATGGGGGCTGGGAAACGCAAGGGAGCCAGGTACCCCCCGTTCTGCCTTTGACCACTCACCGGAGAAGGAAAAGCGCGTTGCTGATGAAGCGTCGACGGTCCCTTTGGCGAAGAACTCCTTCGCGTCAAGGGCGTTGTTGACGCGCTTTTCCGTGCGCTCGCGGCCGGTAGCTGGGTCATTGAACCGGTATTGAAAATCCCCATTGCTGAGCCTTCGACTGGCTGCAACCACTATGCCCCAGGGCCCCATCTGGTGGCCGGCAGAGAGGTGAAGATGCCTGCCTCCCAGCGCGCCAAAGCCTGTCTCGAGCCTGGCCTCGGGCCGAGGCCCATTCCTTGGCGCCCGCGTGATGATATTCACCACGCCCCCGGCAGCGTCGGCCCCGTAAAGGGACGAAAGGCCGCTGCGCACGACCTCCACCTTTTCCACCGCCGTGAGGGGAAGGAGGCTCAGGTCGTACCCCCCGGCCAGAGGCGAGTTCAGACGCGCCCCATCCCACAGGATGAGCACCTGTTCGGCGGAAGAGCCACGCACCGAGACCGTCTTCATGGCCGCCTCCGAGCCGTAGCTTTTGACAAAGGCACCTGCCACAGGTCGCAACGCATCAGCGACGGAGGCTGCGTTGGTCATGGCAATGTCGGCTGCCGATACAACCTCTGCCGACACGGGCAATTCCCATGTTAACGACCTCCCCCGCTTGCCGGTCAC
>JAPDPR010000061.1 GCA_034506335.1 candidate division KSB1 bacterium | reverse complement strand
CTTGGACCCGCTCGGTGTGAGGCGCGCCTTGGCGGCCCTGGCCGGCTATACCGGCACTCCTCAAGAAGCTGCAGAGGATGAGGCCCTCTGGTTCGAGGTGCAGCAGGCCTTCGCCGTGGACCGCACCATCATCAACTTGAACAATGGCGCGGTATCGCCCTCACCGGCGCCCGTCCTCGAAGCTCTCCATCGGCACTGGGATTTCGGCAACAAGGCGCCGTGTTACACGATGTGGCAGGTGCTGGAGCCGCAGCGCGAATCGGTTAGGCGCCAAATCGCCGCGGCCTTCGGCTGTGATGCGGAAGAGATCGCGCTGACAAGGAATGCGTCTGAGGGGCTGGAGATATGCCAGTTTGGACTGGACCTCCGGCGAGGGGATGAGGTGCTCACCACCAACCAGGACTACCCCCGCATGATCACGACCTGGAGACAACGCGAGAGGCGCGAAGGAATCGTCTTGCGCCAGTTTTCCCTTCCCGTGCCTGCGGAGGACCCGGATCAGATCGTCAGCCTTTTTGCCCAGCATATCACGGCGAAGACAAGGGCGATCCTTATCTGCCACGTGATCAATCTCACAGGGCAAATCCTCCCTGTGAATGCCATCGTGCAGATGGCCCGCGGCAAGGGGATACCGGTGATTGTCGATGGTGCGCACGCCTTTGCCCACCTCCATTTCAGCCATGCGGACCTGGACTGCGACTTTTATGCTACCAGCCTGCACAAATGGCTTTGTGCACCGCATGGCACCGGGTTTCTCTACGTCCGCAAGGACAGGATACGGGAGTTGTGGCCGTTGATGGCCGCGCCTGCGGAGATGGACGACAACATCCGGAAGTTCGAGGAGATCGGCACGCACCCGGCGGCTCCGTATTTGGCCATTGCGGAGGCGCTCGCGTTCCACGCGGGGGTTGGTCCCGGGAGGAAGCAAGCCCGTCTTCTCTTCTTGCGCGACCGGTGGGCAAGGCGGCTTCTGCAGCACGACCGGGTGCGCCTGCACACCAGCTTGAAACCAGGCGTGTCCTGCGGCTTGGCCACCTTCCAAATTGGAGGCATAGACTCAGGAGCTCTGGCCCAGCACCTTTGGGACCGCCACCGTATCCTGGTAAGCGCCATTAAGCACCCAGAGTTCGAGGGGATCCGCGTCAGTCCGCACATCTACACAACGTTAGAAGAGCTCGACCGATTCTGTGACGCTGTTGAAAAGGTCATCAAGCACGGCCTGCCGCGTCCCTGACGAGACAGGCGGAGATGTTCGGGAAAATAGAAGGAGGAGTGTCCATGGGAAAAGTTGCCGGGATTCTTATTGGCGTAGCGGTGATGGTGCTCTCAGGTTCTGCGACCTCCCAGGAGGGAACCCACCCCTTCTCGGTGCACGACATGCTGGCCATGGATAGGATTTCCGAACCGCAGGTGTCGCCGGATGGCAAGTGGGTGGTCTTTACCGTGCGGACCACTGACCTGGAGGCTAACAAGGGACGCACGGACATCTGGATGGTGGGGGTGGATGGCACGGGTCTGCGGCGGCTCACCACGCACCCTGCTGCCGACTATAACCCACGTTGGTCCTCGTGCGGCAAGTGGGTTTGGTTCATCTCCACGCGCTCAGGTTCGGCCCAACTCTGGTCCATGCGCATTGACGGTGGCGAAGCTGTGCAACGGACCCACCTGCCGCTCGATGTTGCCAACCTGGTGGTATCCCCCTATGGAGACTATGTGGCATTCACCATGGAGGTCTTCCCAGATTGCCCCACACCCGAGTGCACAAAGAGCAGACTGGATTCCATTGCAGCACGCAAGGCCACAGGGCGGATCTATGACCGCCTGTTCGTTCGGCACTGGGATACTTGGGAAGATGGCCGACGCTCCCACCTGTTTGTCATGTCCATGAAAGATGGCAGGGTGCAAGACCTGATGTCCGGCATGGATGCGGACACGCCTTCGCAGCCTTTTGGCGGGCCCGAGGAAATTGCCTTTGCCCCGGACAACAGCGGGATTGTTTTCACCGCCAAAGAGGTGGGGCGCGAGGAGGCTTGGTCCACCAACTTTGACCTTTTTTACGTACCCCTGGATGGTTCGGAACCGCCTCGCCGCTTGACAGCGGAGAATCGTGCTTGGGACACCTACCCAGTGTTTTCCCCCGACGGTAAGACGCTGGCGTACCTTGCTATGTCCAGGGCCGGGTACGAATCCGACAGGTTCCGGATTGTGCTGCAGAGTTGGCCGGATGGTCGAAAGCGCGTCCTCACGGAGGGCTGGGACCGTTCCCCTAGCACACTTTGTTGGTCAAAAGACGGCAAATACCTGTACGCTACGGCTGAGAACCTCGGACAGACTTCGCTCTTTGCCGTAGAGGTTGCCTCTGGCAAGGTGCGCACGCTCGTAGAAGAGGGGACGGTGAACTTTCCCGGGGTGGCGGGTGATCAGATAGTATATGGGCTGGACAATTTAAAGTCGCCGGTAGAGCTCTACGTGGTGAACGGTGACGGCAGTAACGCGCGCCGCATTACGAGCATGAACACCAAGAAACTGGAGGCCGCGCGCATGGGTGACTATGAGCAGTTTACCTTCAAAGGATGGAACGACGATAAGGTCTACTGTTACGTGGTCAAGCCGGTGGATTTTGATCCGACCAAGCGCTACCCGGTGGCTTTCCTGATTCATGGCGGCCCGCAGGGTTCGTTCGGCAATCACTTCCACTACCGGTGGAATCCGCAAGCCTACGCGGGGGCCGGGTACGCGGCAGTGATGGTGGACTTTCACGGTTCCACCGGTTACGGCCAGGCTTTCTGCGATGCAATTCGCGGCGATTGGGGCGGTAAGCCGCTGGTTGACCTCCAGAAGGGTCTTGCGGCGGCGCTCAAGCGCTACCCCTGGATGGACGGCGAGCGCGTTGCAGCCTTAGGGGCCTCTTTTGGCGGCTACATGATCAACTGGATCGCTGGCATGTGGCCGGACCGCTTCCGCTGTCTGGTGTGCCACGATGGGAACCTGGACGAACGCATGGCCTACTTTGACACCGAGGAGCTCTGGTTCCCAGAGTGGGATCATGTGGGCACACCATGGGATAACCCAAGAGGCTATGAGGCTCAAAATCCAGTGAACCTTGTCAAGAACTGGAAGACCCCCATGCTGGTAGTCCACGGTGCGTTAGACTTTCGCGTGGCCGAGACGCAAGGTTTGGGCACCTTCAACGCCCTCCAGCGTTTGGGCATCCCCAGCAAGCTGCTATACTTCCCGGATGAAAACCACTGGGTACTCAAACCGCACAACTCCATTCTCTGGCACGAAACGGTGATCGGGTGGCTGGACCAGTGGTGCAAGAACTGAAGTGGGAGTCAATGAGGGTGTCCAGTGGGGGCACGGGCTTGAACAGCCAACGGCCAGCAGGGAGGTGACCCATGAAGAGCCTGTGGATACTCTGGATGGCTGGAATGATCCTTTTTTCGAACCAGCACTGCACAGCAGAGGGAGAGGATATGAATCCCAAGCCAAAACAGGTGGCGGGGGGCGATGTGCAGAGAGGGATTACGCTGCCAGAGCCGCGCACGCACAGCGACTGTTCGGTGGAAGAAGCGCTTTTGCGCAGGCGTTCGGTGCGGAACTACAAGGCGGAGCCCCTCAACCTCCAGGAGCTGGGCCAGGTCCTCTGGGCCGCCTATGGGATTACCAAGGAGATGCCACTGCCCATGTTTCTGCGGGGCGGCCTACGCACTGCCCCGTCCGCAGGGGCGCTCTATCCGCTGGAGATCTTTGTGGTGGCGGGCGAAGTGACTGGCCTGACCCCCGGCATTTACCGTTACCGCTCGGCAGGACATGCCCTGGAACTGGTGGCTGCCGGTGACCGCCGACAGGAATTGGCCAAAGCCGCGTGGGATCAGACCTTCATTGCCAGGGCCCCAGTTGTTCTGGTCTATGCCGCCGTGTTCGCCCGCACCACGGGCAAATACGGGGAGCGAGGACGCGCGCGGTACGTGTGCATGGACCTGGGCCACTCCGCGCAAAACGTCTATCTCCAGGCGGAGGCCTTGGGGCTCGGCACCTGCGCGGTAGGTGCGTTTGATGATGCCGCCGTCGCAAAGGTCGTGGGTCTCAAAAATGAGGAAGAGCCGCTGTACCTCATGCCGGTAGGTAAGAAGTGAAAAAGCTTCGCAATGCTGCCGGTGTCCCGACAAAGCCTGCTGTGGTTGTTGCTAATCCGCGGTGCGTGAACTGTGCATACGGTGACGCCCAAGTGGGAACCAAGCCTTTCTTCCCAGGTTATATGAGCAGTGCGTCCGCCTATTCGAAAGGGTGGATCAGGTGGGGCTTGGACACGTCGAACGCGGCGCGGAAGAGGGCGCATGGTTCGCTGTTCTGACTGGGACGAAGTGCTGATAGCTCATGATTGATGGATGTGCATAAAGGAGTGCGCATGCAGGTAGTTTTGTTAGCCGCAGGCGAAGCACGTCGCCTGCGGCCATTGACCGAACAGACGCCGAAGTGCCTTCTGGAAGTGACCGAAGGCATGAGTATTCTTGATGTGACCCTGGAGAACTTGCGCTGGGCGGGTTTGGATGAAGTGGTCGTGGTGACGGGATTCTATGCGGACAAAGTACGGAGCCACGTGGCCCGGCGCTATCCGAGTATGCGTGTGCACTGGGTGCACAACAGCGATTTTGCCGTGACCAACAACGCTTACTCCTTGTGGTTAGCGCGGGATGCCGTGCGAGGTCCTTTCCTGCTGTTAGACGCGGACATTTTGTTTGACCGGCGGATTCTTGCCATGCTCATGGGGGTCGCACACCGAGATGCGCTGGCCGTGCGCACCGCCGGCCACTGGACAGAAGAGGACATGAAGGTGATGGTAGACGGAGACGGGTGGGTGCGCTCCATTAGCAAGGCGATCCCAGTGCAGCAGGCGACCGGTGAATCCATCGGCATCGAGAAGTTCAGCGTTGAGTTTGCTAGCGCGCTATTTGCGGAACTATCCCGCAGAATGAGCAGCGGCACCGGACTCGGGGAATTCTACGAGGCGGCGTTCCAGGCTGTCATTGACCAGGGGCTCAGGCTGTACGGCCTGGACATCTCGCCCCTGGCATGCGTAGAGGTGGACACCTTCGATGACTATCGGCATGCGCAGGAGGTGACCAGCAGGGTGTTTGGCGTGAGGTGACCCGTGGCTGTGTCCAGACCAATGCGGCGCCTGTGGCTGTCGGTGGGGTTGAGCATCAGCTCCATCCTCCTCATCTTTGTCTTGACCGGCAGCGGCAAGACGCTGGCAGCGCTGGCCGAATTGCGTCTGCCCTACATTGGTGTGTTGCTGGCGCTGGCTGCAGCCGGGCTCGTCTTAGACGGTGCTAGGGTCATGGTGCTTACGCGCGCTGCCGGAGCAACCCTCACCCTTTGGCAAGGGTGCAAGCTGGCTGCCCTCAGCACGTTCGGCAACATGGTGACTCCCTTCAGCACTGGTGGGCACTTGGCGGTGGTCTATGTACTCCGCCGGCACCAACTTGCTTCTGGCCGAGGAACCTCGGTGGTCATCACCAGGCTCCTTTGCTCCGGTCTCTTCATCCTCTTTGGGGCGCTGGTCTCCCTTCTCCTGCTGCGAAACCTGGTGAGTGCAGAGCCGGCGATCCGCACCCTTATGCTCCTCACGGGGGTAGTGTTCCTGACTCTCAGCGGCCTGGGCGTAGCGGCGCTGCTGAAGCCGCGAGTCCTGGCAACCCTTGGCGCTTTGTCGGCCGGGCTCCTCAGCAGTGTGGGGGTGCTACGCGGGCGAAGGCGGTTCCGGAACAAAGTGAACAGGAATGTGCTGCACGCTCGGGATAGCTTCCGCATGCTCTTCGGCACCCAAGTCAGTAGGTTGGTCCTCACGCTCGTGTTCAGCGGATTGCTGTACGCTTCGCAGGTGGTGATATTGTGGGCGGTGCTGCGGGCGATGGCATTGCCAGCGAGCATCGTCGCAGGGCTGGCACTCAGCGCCCTGCTCCTGTTCCTTCTTTCTTTTCTCCCCACGCCAGGAGGGTCAGGTCTGGGGGAGGCCCTGTTCGTGCTTGTGTACTCGGCGACGGTGCCAACTCACCTTCTCGGGGTGGCGGTGCTATTGTGGCGCCTGTTCTACCAGTACCTTCCCGCGGCACTGGGGGCGATCGTGGCGGCGGAACACTCAGCGGCCCTGATGATTCGGGGCGGGGATTCAGCTATGAGGGGGGAGCACTGCCGGGAGCTTGACGGTAGGCGTCTCGGAGCTGGCGGGTGAGGGTAAGTCGCTGCACGACGGCGAGCAAGAGTGTCCAGATGTTAAAGGGGACGGCAATTACCCAAAAGACCAGATCAAGCCGGTTGCATAGCCCGGCCAGCAAGAAGACGGTGATGTGGCCGGTGGAGCCGATCAGCGTCCAGCCGCGTACCAGCGCGCGGTTGTGCCGTCGGTAATTAGCTCGAAACCGCTCCTTTACTTCCTTCGGCACGCCGCTTTCGCCCTCGTACCATTCCAGGTAGCCGCGGTACCCCCTCGGTAGCGCAAGGCCAGTAAGCGCCCGCTCCCAGCCGTAGAAGGCAATGTAGAGTGTGAGTAGAAGGCGGTGAATCCTATCGAAGGCCGACCTCCCCAGTCTCTCGCGCTCCGCCCTTAGCCTGGCAATCGGTTCCACTTTCTCATGGTACGCAGGAATCGCGTAAAAAATGAGTTCGTTCTTGAAAAAGTCAAAGAAGATGATGTGAATTATGACACTTACTCCCGCCAGGACGGCGTAAACCCACCACCACGTCATTGCCCCGGAACTATGGCCCATAGCGATGGCCACGCCGGCGAAGATGGACACGTAGACCACCATGTCGGCCAGGCCGTCAAGAGTCTTCCCCAGGCGGGAGCTGGTGCCACGCAGCCGCGCCAGTTGACCGTCGGTACAGTCCAAGACGTTGGCAATCATCAAGAAGATGGCGCCGAGGAGCGCCCCTCGATTTGTTCCGTGGGCGAAGAAGTATCCCGAGGCAACGCCGACAGCCATCGCCACGAGGGTCACCATGTTGGGGGTGACGGGTGTAGGACGAAGCGCGAGGGCAAAAAGGAAGGCCAAGGGCCGATAAATGAAGAGGTCGGGGAGTTCCTCGGTCTCCACGGGCTTGAGCGAACGGAAAAAAAGCTCGCGAAGCCTCACGGTGTTCAGTCCTCACGCAATTCCAGCAAAGGAGATGTCCAATCAGGAGGCATCTGCCCCAGGCTGATTCACAGGCCGACCCAGAACCTTTCGCACGGCTGAGGTCACAAGGGCAGCAGGTAACCCATGCACCATGTAGCGATTGAATAGCGAGAGAGGCACGGCTGGGGCACGACGGATGTAGAAGACCGCCCGGTGCAACATCATCGCCTCCAGACTCCGAGCCATTTCGCGTTGGAAGGCCAAGCGTTTGCCCACGGCGTTCAGTGCAGCCAGCAACAGGGCAGTGTGCTCCTGCTTGCCAACGGAGATGCGCACCATATTGGCAAAGGCAGGCTCATCGGTGATAAACTTGATCTTGAGGCGCCTCTTGGCCAGCTCTTCGGCCAACAGCTGCCGTGCATCTGGCGGGTACTGGGCCAAGAAAAAGTTCGCTTCCGATTCGAATGCCACAAATCCGGGCAGGGAGTTGATTTTCTCAATCAGTCTTTCGCGGTCACGGCGGGTCTTGTTGGCTACGGAGCGGTAGTACTTCTCAGATTGCAGGGCAGCGATGCCCAGCTGCTCGAGTACCTGGCTGAACCCAAGCAAGCGTTCGCTGAGGCCGAGCTTTTCGGGGAGGCCCTTGCCGACCAGGGCAAAACCGATGCGCGCGCCGGCCAACGCGTAGTACTTGGAAAAGGTCCCGAGGACCATCAGGTTGCTGTAGCTGTGGAGCCATCTGCCAATGGGCGGTTGGCCTCCTGAGGCAAACCCGGCATAGGCCTGGTCAAACAGCAAGATCTGGTCGGCACGGGCACTCATGAGCAGTGCCTCGAAGTGGTCGGGATCAAAAGTGGAGCCGGTGGGATTGTTGGGGGAGCACACTACCGTTAACCGCGGGCGCAGTGTGGCAAACTGACGCAGTAGCGACTGATAGTCATACACGAACTGCCGGCCCTTGCGGTACATCATGTAGGTATGCCGTTCCAGCTGGCGCGCCTGGGACAGAGTATCGTAGTAGTACCACCCGTGACTCGGCAAGAGGACAGGCTGGCCTGGCTTTAGCGCGACCTCAAAGACTTGTTTCAAGAGGTCTTCAGCGCCGTATCCCAGAAGGACCTGGTCTGCGTCCACTCCAAAACGCTCGGCGAGAAGTTGACGAAGGGAACGATTGTCATCCCGCGCATAGTCAGACAGACACCTCTTGGGCAGGCTGCGCAGCACTTTCATGCACTTGCCAGAAGGCCCGTACTTGTTTTCGTTCTTGTCTAGGAGGATCTCCTCATTCTTCGCCTGCCGCACTTTCCTGCCCATATTCCTGTCTCCGCTCTCCTTAAGCTAGCCCGTCGATTTTCGAGGTTCGCAATTCATTACACACCAAACGCCGGCAAATTTACATCTATGTTACGAAATTGTCAAGGAAAATGTCACCGTCTTCGGAGCAATCTCGCTTTGGCAAAGAACGGGAGGTAACCCGGCACAAGGTGCCGCGCACTGCTCCGCGCCCAGTTTTTCCGTGCACGCGCGAGCCTCATCGCCTGCGGCCTGTGGAACGCTCAAGGGCCGAATGAATCATCATGAACTCAGCGATGTTTTCCGGCGTGAGGAGTCCCCGCAATACGCCGGCTGAAACAACGGGCATGACGTGGCATTTGCACCCTTGCAGCCTGGCCATGGCATTTTGCAGCATCTCGGAGCTTTCCACCACTTCAAACTCGCTGGTCATTGCCGCCGACACAGGGTAGTCCCGGCCGTGTTCGGCCAGGGCAGTCATGAGGTCGTTGCGCGACAAGATGCCAACGACGGTGCCGTCCACGACCACGGGAAAGTCCTGCTGGTATCCGGCTAGGACAAGGTCGATGGCTCGCTGCAGGCTATCATCTGGGTGCAAAGCGCGAAAGTCGGTCAGCATGGCGCTGCTCACCGGAACGTCGGTGAACAGCGTGCGCATGCTGGCTACGCTGGATTCTTGAGCCGCACCTATCCAAACGAACAAGGCGATGAAGATGAGGAAGGGATTGACAAAAAAACCAATGAAGCCAAAGAGGAGAGCTATCCCCTGCCCGAGTGTTGCCGCCACGTGAGTAGCACGGGCATAGTCCATACGCATAGCAAGGAGCGCCCGAACAACACGCCCGCCATCCATGGGGAATGCTGGAATGAGGTTAAAACCTGCCAGGAAGAGATTCACCACTAAGAGCCGCTGCAAAAAGGGCCCGGTGGTGACGTTGAGCCTGTTCATCGGTACGAGCGCAGTTGTGGCAAAAAGGACCAAGAGGAGTATGGCTGCGATCGCCAGGTTTACCGATGGGCCGGCGACGGCAAGCCAGAGCTCCTGCCGTGGATCGTCGGGCATGCGCTCGATGCGCGCCACGCCCCCGATGGGCAAGAGTGTGATGTCGCGGGTACGAATGCCGTACTTCCGCGCCACCAACGCGTGTCCGAACTCGTGCAACACGACGCAGAGAAAGATTGCGAGCACAAAGGCAACACCGGCGGCGGCCACACCCAGGCTGTGTCCTTGCCTGAGGTAGCCAGCGGCCACCCATGCGAGTATCAGCAAGAAGGTGGCGTGAATCCTCACTGGGATGCCGCGAAAAGAACCGATGTTCAACGACCACTTCATCTCATTACCTCCCTGAGTTGTTTTCTCCTCTTAGATGCCTCGCAGGTTCTACCGTTTCGATGACCAACCACTTTCTTAGATCGAGCTTTTTTCGCTTGTTTTTCACCGCGATCCTGCTATATTTTCTACCGTCCCCGAAATGGGACGGTCTTGCGGGGCGGCCTGCCTTGCCGGGGCCATGGACCGCAGGTGCCGTGCGGTGGTGCGAGCGCTTTGATCCGCGCCGCATAAGATGGCCGGCGCAGTGCTTGGTGTTCTTCCCGCAACTCTGGACAGCATGCGACACGCTCCGCCACACAGCAGCGTTGCTGATTGACGGCTGTGCACTTCCTGGGGGCCTTGTTGTGCGTCCAGCTTCCACATCCGAGGGTCGTCACATTTGAGAGTGGAGGTTATGGTGAGACAACTTGTCATCGTGCTACTCATCCTCGTGGCTGCGGGGCTTGTTCTTGGCCAGAGCGTCCGGGGCCTGGACTGCTTCTCCATCGTTGTGGGCAGGAATGCTTCTGCAGACGGGTCGGTGCTGGTGGCTCATAACGAGGATGATGGTGGCCGCCAGCTGGTGAGCATCTACAAGGTTCCCCGGCTGCAGCATGGACCAGAGGAGAAGCTGATCCTTTCGCCAGGAGCAGAATTGCCTCAGGCGGAAGAGACTTTCGGCTACCTCTGGCTGGAGATGCGGGGGATGGAGTTTGCCGACTGCTTCCTGAACGAATGGGGGGTAGTGGTGGCCTCCGATGCCTGTCTGTCCAGGGAGGACAGAGGCGAACTGACTGGTGGAGGCATAGGTTACTGGCTTCGGCACGTAGTGGCGCAGCGTGCCCGCACGGCGCGCGAGGCGGTCAAACTGGCCGGCGCCCTCGTTGAGCAGTTCGGCTACTCCTCCAGCGGGCGCACTTACGTAATCGCCGACACGCAGGAAGGCTGGCTGCTGGCAGCAGTGCACGGAAAACACTGGGTGGCTCAGCGCGTGCCCGACGACATGGTGGCTGTGATCCCCAACTACTACACGATCACCGCAGTGGATCTTGCCGACACGCTCAACTTCCTCGGCTCGCCCGATATCGTGGCCTACGCTCAACAACGGGGGTGGTATCAACCTGAGCGCGATGGCCCTTTCGACTTTGCCAAGGCCTACTCGAAACCGAGCACCTACGTCCACCCCAGCAACGTGCAGCGCATGTGGCGCGGTGTGAGCCTGCTTTCCGGACGGAGGTATGCGCTGGACGATAGATTCCCTTTTGCGTTTCGCCCGAAGGAAAAGGTCACCGTGCGCCATCTGATGGCTATCCTTCGCGACCATTTTGAGGGCACGGTCCTGGACAAGAGCCAGGGGTACAAAAGAGGGAGCCCACACAGGACGGGCGACCACACCATCTGCGCGCCGTCCACGCAGTTCGGCTTTGTGGCGCAATTGCGTTCCTGGTTGCCGGTGAGTATGGGTGCGGTGCTCTTCGTTGCTCCCCGTCGTCCGGATGTGCAGGCCTTTGTGCCCTGGTATGCGGGCGTGGAAAGCGTGCCGGAAGGCTACGCGGTGGGCGACTATCAAACCGCCCTCCGCGAGCATTCCTCGGTACCTCGTCGGGAGGGACTGACCGTCCAGAACAATGCCTTCATGGCCTTCGAGACGCTGGCAGACAAGGTGGATGCGGACTTTGCCAGGCATCTGCCGCTGGTGCGGAAGCTCTGGGACCCGGTGGAAGAGGACATCTTCCGCGTGCAAGAGGCCTTTGAACGAGAATGCCTGGCAGTCTGGAAGGAGTCTCCGGCCACTGGCCAGAAGATGCTCACCCAGACTACCTCGGCGTTGGCCTTGAAGGTCTGGAAGCTGACACGCGGTCTCCTGGAGCAGATGGAATAGGTCCTCCGGATTGCCTCCCGGGATCCTGGCTAAACCCGCGAAAGGTACTTGCCCGTGCGTGTGTCGATGCGGATGACATCGCCAGCCTTGACAAATGGCGGCACCTGAATGCGCGCCCCGGTCTCCAATGTCACGGTATTGGTCAAATTGCCCGCCGTGTCCCCGCGCGCAACCGGGTCGGCTTGTGTGACCTCCAAGTCCACTGTTATGGGCAACTCAGCAGAGATCGGCTGGTTCTCATGGTAGAAAATCGTGGCGCTATTGCCCTCTTTCAAGAAACCGAGCTGGTCGCCCAAAAAGTCGGCGTCAATGGTGACTTGGTCATAGGTTTCGGGGTCCATGAAAACTAAGTGGTCACCATCTCTATAAAGGAACTGCATCTCCTTGCGGTCTAAGCGCACCTCTTCCAACTTGTCTGTGAAACGGAAGGTGTTCTCGATAACCCTGCCAGTCTTTACGTTTTTCAGTCGCGTGCGCACAAAAGCACGCAAGTTGCCCGGAGTCACATGCTGATACTCGGTGATGATGTAAATATCGCCCGCAAACTTGATAGCCATGCCACGCCGAAAATCAGAAATAGACGACATAGATCCCTCACACCTCCATTGTTTCTACAGGTTTCGCCCGTTTTGCTTTATTGCGTCCGTAAATGTATACAATCTTACGGCAAAAGGCAAGAGGTTCCTTTGCGTTTTCGAACAATTGTCCATGAGGAAACGGTGCCCGGAGGAACCGAGCCGTGTACCTTCACAAGCGTGGTGGCCTCACAGTTCTCGCACGGATGGTTTCTGTTGAGCAAGGACCAAGGTGCCCATGTGGGAGACGATGGTGGTCCGTACGCAATCTTGAATGCAGAGGAACAGCCACATGGTCCTGATTGGTTCTCCGCGGCCAGCTTCTGTGGGACGGCACTTCGTGGCGCCGGCATGGGGCACGCAGCCACTCTTGCGTAACCGGCCCTTGCTCGTTTCTGGAACGTCTGACAACGGAGTTGCAACAGGTGAAGAACCAGCGGAGGAGGGTGTATGGTGAGGATTAGGCAATTTCGTGCCCGGGACTTGGCTTCACTTCTGGAGTTTTGGAACCGTGCGGTGCGTGTAGACCGCCTAACTCCCAAGCTTCTAAAGGAGAAGGTGACCGAAGACCCGGACTTTGACCCTGAACTGACCCTCATTGCCGAGCATGCGGGGGAGATTGCTGGGTTTATGATGGGCGTCACCCGTCGCAGCATGGGAGACACAAATAGGGGATGGATCAAGCTGTTTGCGGTGGCGCGTCCGCATCGCAGAAAGGGTATCGCTTCTGAACTCCTGAGCGCAGTAGAGGAGCTCATGCGCCAGAGGGGTGTCAAGCGGCTGCAGGTCATGGACTGCCCGGTGAACTATCTCCATCCCGGCATTGACCCGTTGGCCTACACCGAGGCCATCTGCTTTGCGGAGCGGCGCGGCTTCAAGAAGGTGGGTGATACCTCCCACCTCAAGGCGGATTTGCGGAAACAAGACTTTGACACCTCAGCCGAAGAGCGAAAATTGGCCAAGGAAGGCATTGAGATCCGGCGTGCTCGTCCAGAAGACTGGCCGCACGTGGAAGAGCTGCTGCGGAGCGAGTGGGCAGCGTGGGTCCCCGAGGTCAAGAGGACGCTTGGGCGGCGCCCCATTAGCCTGCATGTGGCCCTGCTGGACGGCCGCATCGAGGCCTTCTCCGCCTATGACGCCAACAACGTCGGTACCGGCTGGTTTGGCCCCATGGGCACACGCGCGGTGTTCCGTGGCAAAGGTGTGGGAGGAATTTTGCTGAAGAGATGCCTGCGCGACATGCAGCGCCAGGGCTTGCCGTTTTCCACTATCCCCTGGGTGGGCCCCATTCCTTTCTACATGCACTATTGCAATGCCCACGTCTACCGTGTGTTTTGGCGCTACGCAAAGGAATTGGCCTAAAAGGGCTCTGACTATCGCAGGAGGAGTTTGTCGGTGAGAAAGACGACTAACGTCTGGCTGAGGGCGCTTCGATGCCTGGTCCTCGCTCCATTGCTTCCGTCGCTCCTTTGTGCCTCTGCGCCGCGGGTGAAGCCGGGGGTCGAAGTGCTCATCGAGAAGAGGCAGGAGCTACTACGCGGGCGCCGGGTGGGTCTGATCACTAATCCCACCGGCGTCACCTCCGACCTCAGGTCCACCATTGATGTGCTGAACCAGCTGCCTGGTGTGAAGCTCGTGGCCCTCTTCGGGCCGGAGCACGGGGTGCGCGGTGACGTATTTGCCGGCGAGCATGTCGGAGACTTTGTGGATGCCCGAACCGGCCTCCCGGTGTACAGTCTCTACGGGCGACGCAGCAAACCCACTCCAGAGATGCTCGCCGATGTCGACGTGCTGGTGTACGACGTGCAAGACATCGGTTCCCGCACCTACACCTACATCTACACTATGGCCTCGTGCATGGAGGCGGCAGCGGAGCGAGGCATACCCTTTGTGGTCCTGGACAGACCCAATCCGCTGGGCGGCCTGTTGGTGGAGGGGCCCGTGCTCGAGCACGGGTTTGAGTCGGGCATTGGTCGTTACCCGATACCATATGTATACGGACTTACCGTGGGCGAGCTGGCGATGCTTTTCAACAAGGAATTCGGTATCAACTGCCAGCTCACTGTCGTCCCGATGGAGGGGTGGAGGCGGGCGATGCTTTTCGCCGATACAGGCCTGCCGTGGGTGCCCACCTCCCCGCATATCCCGCATGCGGAGACCGCAATCTTCTACCCGGCCACCGGTTGCCTAGGCGAGCTGGGTGTGTGCGAAGGTGTGGGGTATACGCTCCCATTCGAGTTGGTAGGAGACGAGTGGACGGACGGACAAGCTCTGGCCGACCATCTCAACCAGCTTGGCTTGCCAGGGGTGGTGTTTCGACCCCAGTACTTCCGGCCGTACTACTTCAGGTACAAGGATAAGCAACTCCACGGGGTGCAGATCCACCTGACGGATCCACGGGCATTTCGTCCCATGGCAACGCAGATGCACATTCTTGCGGCGCTCCGGGCGCTTTATCCGCAGGTGGACCTCTTTGCTCGCGATCGCTACCGTCCCGAAAGCTTCGACCGGGCCATGGGCACCGATGCGGTGCGGAAGGCGCTGGCCGCCGGTCAAGGTGCAGAAGAGATTATGCGCGCATGGCAACCTTCACTTGAGCGCTTTATGAAAGTGAGGAAAAAGTACTTGTTGTATCGGTAAGAGGCGCACTGATGTCGCGGAAAACGACCTCCTTTGCAGGCCTAGCCGGGGCGGAAAGGCCGGGGCTTTTTCTTGTTGACTTTCAGCCGTAATTTTGGTATAATAACAAAACGAGAGTCTCGGGTGCGCTATTCGTAGCGTGAACCGATTTCCGCTTTTGCGCCGCAGATTGTGCGTCTGGTGCGGCGGAAAGTCGCGTCGGTAGGGATATATGCAGGCGGCAGGCCTGCGCTTTCTTTTCTGCGGCGAAACTTTTGCACGGCGAAGGTTCGTGCGGGGGCTAGAAGCACTGAACATGTCTTGTGGGTAAGTATCACAAGCGAAAGGCGGAACAATGGCAACCGCAAGAAAGCTGAATACCGAGGAACTGCTGGCCAAGGCGTATCGACCGGCAAAGGAGGCAATGCGGCTTCACCCCTTCTATCGCGGCAAGATCGAGGTCGTGCCCAAGTGCTGCATTCGCAGCTTTGATGACTTTGCTATCTGGTACACGCCCGGGGTGGCGGAGCCGTGCAAGGCCATTCAGGCTGACCCAGAGAAGGTGCTGGAGTACACCAACAAGGCCAACCTTGTGGCTGTGGTCACTGACGGCACCCGTGTCTTGGGCCTGGGCGACATCGGGCCCGAGGCGGGCATGCCGGTCATGGAGGGAAAGGCCATCCTGTTCAAGTACCTGGGCGGCGTCGACGCCTTCCCCCTCTGTCTTGACACCAAAGACGCCGAAGAGTTCATCCGCACCGTAAAGATCCTGCAGCCTTCCTTTGGCGGCATCAACCTCGAGGATATCGCCAAGCCCAAGTGCTTTTACATCCTTGACCGACTGCGCCAGGAGTGCCATATCCCAGTGTGGCATGACGACCAGCAGGGCACTGCGGCTGTGACCGTAGCGGGTTTCATAAACGCGGTAAAGCTGGTCGGGAAGAAGGTCAACAGAATCAAGATCGTGCTCTACGGGGCGGGAGCATCCAATGTGGCGGTCGCCCGCTTGCTGATGCACGTGGGTGTTGACCCGGGAAAAATGATCGTGTACGACAGCAAGGGCCCTCTCAACAAGTCGCGCACCGAGTTTATCGAGGCGGAACCGCAGAAGTGGCACCTGTGCGAGCAGACCAACGCCGAGGGCGTGGACGTGCCGTTCGAGGAAGGGATCGAGGGCGCGGACGTACTCATCGCCCTCTCCCGTTCTGGCCCGGATGTGATCAAAAAAGAGTCAATCGCAAAGATGAACCGGGACGCCATCGTCTTCGTGTGCGCCAACCCCATACCGGAGATCTGGCCGTGGGACGCCAAAGAGGCAGGGGCACGCATCGTTGCTACGGGCCGCTCGGATTTCCCCAATCAGATCAACAATTCCTTAGGCTTCCCGGGTATCTTCCGTGGGACGTTGGACGTGGCTGCCACCACCATCACCGACGAAATGTGTATTGCTGCCTCTTACGAGCTGGCCAAGTGCGCTGAGGATAAGGGGCTGCACGAGGAATACATCATCCCGACCATGGACGAGTGGGAGGTCTATCCTAGAGAAGCGGTGGCCGTAGGCCAGAAGGCCATTGAGCAAGGTGTGGCGCGGATAAAGCTAAGCAGGGAACAGGCGTTCGAATGCGCCTCGACCATAATCAGGCGGGCGCGTGAAGAGGTGCAGATGCTCATGAAACAAGGCTTCATCCCCCCAGCGCCGCCGATGGACCCCTTGTTGTAGCCAAGAGTAGCGCAAGACTTCGTTCAGAGTGCGCCGTGCGTCTACCTGAGAGGGCAGAACGCACGGCGCACTCGTTTATGGGAAAGGAGGCCCGGTGGCACCCTCCTCGTAGGAGCCGACCGTCGCGATCGAAATCAACCGCGTACCATTATTGCTTCACAGGAGCACAATAGGCAGCCTAAACCCGGTCTTACTCAACGGCCGGCGAGTGTCTTTTTCGGCAGATTAGCTCTTGTTGATTTCCGAGGTCGGCATACGGGGCGTGCATACCCACCAATCTAAGCTTCGACAATAGCTTTCCGTGGAATGAACAACGGTGGGGTGGGTCGTAACACGTTGTCCCTCGCCCCGCGACCTGGCCCCGCCGAACCGCGCCGGGAGAATACCCACGTCTTGCCAGATGGCACGTCCTCTCCCCAGTAGCCTTGCTTCGGTCACTGACGGAGGTATGCCCAGTAGGCATATCCGTGAGTGGGTGGCCAACAGGTGGCCAGAGTTCTTCGACGGACGCAAATTAGGGTCAACATGCCCCATGCGCGCCGAGAAGTGATACACCTGTGTGATGCGATCGTGCTGCCCGGCTGCGCGCAGGTGAGGAAAGCGAATGGGCAGCACCCGAAGGTGTGCGCTTGAGGCAGAGCGGAATTCCCGGAGAGAACGGGAAGGACTCCGAATGGTCGAAGACCTGACGGGGGGTGTTCATAAGGACGCCACCTGGCGGCGTGAAGATCGCGGTGTACGAATCCTGGCCAGTGACTGCCGTGTGTGCTCGATGTTCCTCGCCGGTGGCCAGAAATACACCCGCGGGTTTGTTATTGTTGATGGAGGTTTGTTGACGGGCACGTGTTGACGCACGACGCAGGGACCTTTTCAACGAACGGCTTTGGGCGTGGAAGCTCAGCCCCCGTCACACAAACAGCGGCGAGACGGTGGGAAGGAGGGCGTTGTTCCAGATGCGCCGCAGTTTGTAGCCGTTCCTCTGAAGGTGGGCGCGGGCACAGAGCCTAGCCATGTCCTCGCTGATTGTTTAGACGCGCTTTGCCACTGAAAGCGCTCTATCGCCGCTAAAGATCCAAGGAATAGTTTCTCCACGTACCCTGTGGGGCAGGGAAATCTCGAGGATGGGGAGCGCCAGGGCCTTTTGCGTCCTTCCTGGCCCGGCACGGATCAAAACTCGATGCCGCGTCGCGCCGCCACGCCGCGTTCGTAGTAGTGCCTGATGCAGTGCATTTCGGTAACCAAATCCGCCGCATCGATGATGGCCTGGGGGGCATCCCGCCCGGTCAGTATGAGCTCCACGTGAGGAGGTTTAGTGGCGATGAGCTCCAGGACCTTGGCCACTGGGATCAGGCCGTAATCGAGGGCGACGTTTACCTCATCGAGGACCACAATGTCGAACTCACCGCTGCGCACCGAAGTATGGGCCAGCTGCAGCGCCTCGTTCGCCAGGCGGATGT
>JAPDPR010000060.1 GCA_034506335.1 candidate division KSB1 bacterium | reverse complement strand
CGCTGTTCTGCCTCGCTCGCTCTTATCGCGGCAGTGCGAAATTCATGCCTCAGCATGAGACGTACCACGAGGGGGACAAGCCCAAACAAGGCGATAACTGCCACGCCGCACAAGAGCAAGAACCGCTTTTGCATCCATGAAAAGAGTTCACTTCGTAGCTCGAGGACAGCCTGAGCCTCCTGCCTGGCGTAGTCGTCTTCGGGTGGGAGGACCTTTGCCGATGCCTCCTCCACTCCTTCGCCATGGGCTCCGGCTCCTTCGTCGCTTGGTCGCCTCTTCGTCCCACGCAGGAACCCGTTGCGCAGCACCACGGTGCGATCATCCGCGAGGACCATAAATCGGGACGAGCACGAGGAGCAAGAATAGTAGCGACTGTTGCGTATGAGACGCATCCACCATTTGCGCGAAATACGCCTGGCCGCGCGATGGGAACACACCGGACAAACCCTGCTGTGCGTCGTCTGCGTTTCTTCCATTGATTACGTAACCTACGCGGTTTCTTCTGTAGCCCTGGTCGTCGTGCGGAAGAGTCATGTCCTCACTACAAACAACACGACGCTCGCAAATTTACACGAATAATCCAATTAAGCAAGGGGAAAATGCCACCCGCTCAGGTCGCAAACAGAAAGGGCCGCCAAGATACTTGACGGCCCTCTAGCCGTTCTCTGTTAAGCGTGCATCAGAAAGAAATCGCGTAGCCCGCCAGAAGTTGAAGATCTGGCGCTCCGTCATCCAGGCCGATGCCCAAAGCGCCGCGCAACCGACCGTTGCCCAGTTTGTAGTCGGCGCCTCCGCTCAACAGCATGTAGTCGCCCTCGGTGCGCATCACCAGCTCGCCCACCACGTTGAGCACACTGCTCACGGGATAGATTACCCCGCCACCCAAATTGACGTAGCTCTCGTGGGAGGTCTTTTCTTGGACATTGCCGGTGTGCCAGTCGATCTCAAAGGTGGTGGTTTCGTAGAAGATCAGGCCAGCTGTACCGGTGATGACCATGCCATTCTTCAGGGCGTAGCGCAGAGCACCAAACCCGCCGAAGTTGAGGTTACCGTAGCCAACCTTGTCCGAACCGATGGGCAAAGTGACCATCGCCCCAACTGCAGCCTTCAGAGGGGACTTGTTCGCAACGCTGTAACGGCCGTAGAGCTCTAGGTCCGAGATCCCAGACTCTCCGTTGCCTCCATCCACAGACCAGCTTACGTAAGAGAGCCCCGCGTCTACCTCGATTTTGTCGTTGATCGGGTACCCACCCTGGGGACCAAGTTGTAGTATACTTGCCCCTTCATAATCCGAGTAGGCCAGACCGACCTGACCGTACGGTGCCTTGGCGATAGGCGAATCAAAGAAGTAGGATTGAAACAGCCGGACACCATCCGAACCAGTTTGGGCCAGCAGCGGCAGAGCCGCGACCAACAGCGCCAACCCCGCGACGAGCCACATTCCCTTTCTCATCGCCATCTCTCCTTCCCGTTTTGTTCGAAGCTTTCAGCACGCAATGACTGTAATGTACGGTAAAACTACCTGACGTGCAAGCGTTTTTTTTCCGGTTGGCCTAAACCAGAGGCAGCGCACTCTTCGGCTTGGTTACGCCTTCTTTATCGCCGCCAGCTCCTTGCGAAGCTCAGCGATCTCGCTGCGCATAGCCTGCACTTGGGCGCTCAATTCTTCGATGTCCTTTTGGAACTTTGGTTTCAGCCTTTCTGTGGCCTTGCTCACGGCCTCATCCACCCAGGTGCGCAGCTGCTTGGAGTGCTCCTCAACCTTTGCGGCGGTTTCCTTGATGAACTTGGCCTTTTCTTCTTCAGAGACCTCGCCGCGCTTGACCAGCTCGTCCACGAGCTCCTCAACCTTCTCTTTCGTCAGGCTGGCTGCCCCAATGCCTGCTAACACCAGCTTTTTCAATGTAACATCCATGTTCTTGCCCTCCTTGTGTGGTTAAACACCGCAGCCCCTCGCGGGGCCTTCTATTCCACCGGCACGATCAGACCATTGCTGAAGCGCAGCAGTACCGCCTCGTTGCACACCCTGGTACCATCCGCAAAGGAAATGCGGCCTTTCAGCCCTTGGAAGTCTTTCACACCCTGGAGCACGCGGACAAACTCTTCGCGGGTGACGCCGCCATCGGCAACCACTTTGCGTATGAGGCGGAAGGTGTCGTAGCCGAACACATCCATCTCGGTGGGAGTGGTACCCATGGCTACGCGGAAGGCATCGCGGAAGGCGGTGTACTCAGGGCTCCGCTCGTCGATGTGGTGGCCGCTGACGAAGATGGCACCCTCAACATGGTCGTGATTGGCGCGCAACTGCTCCAGGTCGTCCCAGTAGCCACCACCCAGGACCTGCGCTTTGATATTGTGGAGGGCAAACTGCGGCACCACGATCTGGATCTGGTCATTGTAGATGGGGAAAAACACAGCATCTATGCCCGTGGCAGAAAGTTCGTGGGACTCGAGCATCGACTTGCCCTCCGTGGAGCGGGTGCGCGAGGAGCTCAGCTCGCGTTGCCAGGCGGCGTCCAACTCGGCCTGCGAAGGTGCACGTCCAGATCTGCTCAGCTCCCGCTGCAACGCGAACTTGAGTCCCTGTTCTCTAATGCTTGCCAGCTGCCGACCCAGATCGGTCGCCCCTTCATAGTACCATTTTTGGGCCACAATCACCCCACCGAGTGCGTCGACGGTCTGCACAAAGCTGTCGGTGATCATCAGGCCGTAGCGGTCCCGTGGCGCCAGGGTGGCAAAGGTACGCAGGCCCAACTGTTGCACGGCATACCGCGCAAGCAATGCCCCCTGGCGGTCAAGATCGGCGTTGAGCTGAAAGATCCCCTGCCCCACCAGAGTGAGCCCGTTCTCTGTGCTGACCGGGATGAGCAGCGGCACGCGCCGCGTCGCCAGCGCCGTGCCCACAGCCACGCTGGCGCTGGCTTCCAATTCCCCCACCACGCATAGTATCGATGGGTCCAAGGCCAGCCGTTGTGCCGCCAACACCGCCTTGACGATGTCGCTCTCAGAGTCTTGGACCACCAGTTCCAGCGCCGGCCCTCCCGCCTGATCGGCGGAGCGAAGGCCATATTGCATCCCCCTCAACACCGCCCTGCCCTGCTCGCCGTAGTGGCCGCTGAGCGGCAGAATCACACCCACTTTGAGTCTCCCCGGCGCCTCAGACCTGGCGGCATCCAGGAGCGCCCGCACGCGGTTAGACTGCTGGCTCTTTGGGTAAAGCTCCACGAAACGCGTCAGCCGCCGTATGGCCTGCGCGCGCTGGCCGCTTTCCAACTCCCGCTCCGCCAATACGACCGTCAGCAGGGCACGTGAGCGCTCCCGCGCATAGTCCTGCTCCAGACGCCTGACCTCGTCAATCGACAAATGGGCAGTGGCCAGGGCCTCCAGCTGCCTGGCAGCATGCCCGCGCAGAGCCTCCTCCCGGCTACCGTCAACCACTGTCATGTATTCCCGCGCCGCCTCGAACGCGTTCCCCAGCGCGAACCAGTTCCAAGCCATGGTCACGTGCGCATCGTCAACGAAGGCACTCCAGGGGTAGCGCTCGATGAGCTCCTGCGCGTAGTGATTTGCCTCCCGATAGGCGCCAAGCTTCTGCAAGGTCTTGGCCTGCATCAGGTAGGCTGAGGTTACCCTTTGGGTGGGTGGCGTGGTCCCTAGAATCGCCGCAAAGCGAAGTCGGGCCTGCTCGTACTCACCATTTCGGTAGAGAATGAGCCCTTCACTAAAAGCCTTCTCCGCCTCCTCAGAGTACCGGATCTGTTGCCATGGAGCGTCCCCCTGCGGCTTTGCGGCATAGCTACCGCGGCCCGAAAGCACGATTAGCGCAGAAACCCCCGCGGTCCACCACCACTTGCAAATTGTTCTTTCGGCGTTCATTTACTTTATGCCACTCCTCGTGTTATTCGACCGTCACACTTTTGGCAAGGTTGCGGGGGCGATCAACATCACAGCCACGCAACACGGCAATGTGGTAGGCCAGCAGTTGCAGTGGAATGATGGTCACCACCGGCGAGAGGAACTCCAACGTGTGGGGCACGAAAATAACATGGTCTACAAGGGAGCCGATTTCTGTGTCCCCCTCGCTGGCGACGGCGATCACCCTCCCACCTCTAGCCTTAACCTCCTGAATATTGCTGACAATCTTGTCGTAAGTAGAGTCCTTTATCGCCAAGAAGACCACCGGCATATTCTCGTCAATCAGAGCAATCGGCCCATGCTTCATCTCTGCAGCCGGATAGCCCTCTGCGTGAATGTACGATATCTCCTTAAGCTTCAGCGCGCCCTCAAGCGCTACAGGAAAATTGTAGCCTCTGCCCAGGTACAAGAAGTTTCGGCAATTCTGGTACTGCCGCGCAATCTCCAGGATCATATCGCTGCTTTCCAACACCTTTGCCACTTTCTCAGGCAGCGCCTTGAGCTCTGCAACAATTTCCCGCCCTCTGGTGTTGGAGATACTTTTCATCCGCCCCAAGAGGAGCGTCATCAGGGCCAGCACGGTGACCTGGGAGGTAAAGGCCTTGGTTGAAGCCACGCCGATTTCCGGGCCGGCATGGAGGTACACCCCCGCGTCAGTCTCTCGCGCGATGCTCGAGCCCACCACGTTACAAATACCGTAGACCTTGGCCCTTTTGCGCTTGGCCTCGCGCACTGCAGCCAGCGTGTCGGCGGTCTCGCCCGATTGGCTGATCACGATTACCACCGTGTCCCGGTCGATGATGGGGTCGCGATAGCGAAACTCCGAGGCGTACTCCACTTCCACAGGCGTACGCACGAGGTCTTCGAACATGTACTCGCCGATGAGAGCCGCATGCCAGGAGGTGCCACAAGCGGTGATGAGAATGCGCCGGGCGTAGAGTAGCGAGTCGATATCGTGTTCAATCCCACCCAGTCGCGCCGTGCCCTCCTCCTCCAGGAGCCGCCCCCGCATCGAGTCCATGATGGTTTGCGGTTGCTCCATGATCTCCTTGAGCATGAAGTGGGGATAGCCGCCCTTCTCGATGCGCTCAAGGTCGATGGTCACCTCTTCCACCTTGCAGTCGACCACCGCGTCCGCCAGGGTCCGCGCCATCATCCCCTGTGGAGTCAACTCGACCACGTCACCGTCGTTTAGATAGATGACATTACGCGTATAGGGCACAATGGGCGTCAAATCGGAAGCCACAAAGAACTCTCCGTCACCCACGCCGATAATGAGCGGACTCCCGTGCCGGGCGGCCACCACTGTGTGTGGCTCGGTGGCCGACATTACTGCGAGGCCATACGTACCCTTGACCACCTTCAAAGCCGCGCGCACCGCCTCCTCCAGGCTGCAGCCATCCGCATAGAACGCCTCGATGAGGTGGGCAATGACCTCGGTGTCCGTGTCGCTGCGGAACATGTGGCCAGCCTTCTCCAACTCGGCCTTGAGTGGTGCATAGTTCTCGATGATTCCGTTGTGCACCACCGCTAAACGCCGGTGGCAGTCGGTGTGGGGGTGGGCGTTCGCCTCGTTTGGCACGCCGTGCGTCGCCCACCTGGTGTGGCCAATGCCCACAGACCCAGCAGGATGCCTGCGCCCGATGCGGTGTTCCAACTCTGAGACCTTTCCGGCGTGCTTGACAAACCACAGGCTGCCCTGGTCCAACACTGCCACACCGGCAGAATCATAGCCCCGATACTCCAGGCGCTTGAGTCCGTCAAGCAGGATCGGCACCGCCTGACGCTGGCCCACGTAGCCAACTATCCCGCACATGCGAGCCCCCTGTCTCCTTCTGTACCAAGCCGGTCCACAGGTTCATTCCCACTCGATTGTGCTGGGGGGTTTGGAGCTTATGTCATACACCACCCGGTTCACCCCCTTGACGGAGTTGATGATGCGATTAGCGACGGCGGCAAGCAGTTCATGAGGCAAGCGGGCCCAATCGGCTGTCATTCCGTCCTCGCTGGTGACCGCTCGCAATGCGACCACCGACTCGTACGTCCGCTCGTCGCCCATGACTCCTACGGTGCGCACGGGTAGGAGCACGGCGAAGGCCTGCCACACTTTGTCATACCATCCGCTCTCATGCAGTGCGTCGATGAAAATGCGGTCCGCCTGCTGAAGGATGGCCACGCGCTCTGGCGTCACTTCGCCGGGGATGCGCACCGCAAGGCCAGGCCCGGGAAACGGGTGCCGCCAGAGCAAACGAGCAGGGAGACCAAGCTGACGCCCTACCTCTCGCACTTCGTCTTTGAAGAGCTCTCGCAACGGTTCCACCAGCTTCAGTCCCATTCGCTCCGGCAATCCGCCCACATTGTGGTGGGTCTTAATGGTGGCCGAAGGCCCACGCGTGGAGGTACTTTCGATGACGTCCGGATAGAGCGTGCCCTGCACCAAGAATTCTACCCCCTTTACTCGCCGAGCTTCTTCCTCAAACACACTGATGAATTCGGCGCCGATGATGCGGCGCTTTTGCTCAGGGTCGGTCACCCCCCGGAGCTTGTCCAGAAAGCGCTGCGAGGCATCGACAAAACGGAACTCAAATGGGAAGCCCTCGCTGAAGGTGGCGCACACTTCCTGCGCCTCATTTTGGCGCAACAACCCGGTGTCCACGAACACGCAAGTCAACTGTCTTCCAATAGCCTTAGCAGTGAGCACAGCCGCCACTGAGGAATCCACCCCGCCGCTCAGCGCACAGATGGCCCGGTGGTTGCCAATTTGCTCGCGAATGTTTTGCACCGCCTGCTCGATGAAGCTCCCTGGCGACCACCCTCCTACGCAGCCACACACCCGGTAGAGGAAGTTGGCCAGCATCTGCGTGCCGTTGGGGGTGTGCACCACCTCCGGATGAAACTGGAGCCCATAGATTTTGGCCTTACTGTTCCTCACCGCTGCCACTGGCGCATCCTCGGTGTGGCCCAACACCTCGAAGCCCTGTGGCAGTTGTACTACTCGATCGCCATGGCTCATCCACACGCGCTGGCGTGGTTCCATCCCTGCAAAGAGCTCATCCTCCACCGTCACGTACAGCTCGGCGTGCCCGTACTCTCGCGTGTCGGCGCGCGCCACCCGCCCACCCAACATCTGCGCGGTCACCTGCAGGCCGTAGCAAATACCCAAAATGGGAATACCCAGCGAAAAGAGTTGGGGGTCAGGGCGCGGCGCCCCAGGCTCGAACACCGACGCGGGTCCACCGGAGAAGACTAAGCCACGGGGGGCCACCCTACGCACTTGCTCCCCATTCACGTCGTAGCCAACGATGCGCGAGTAGACTCCTGCCTCCCTGATCCGGCGCGCAATCAGCTGCGTGTACTGAGAGCCAAAGTCCAGTACCAACACCAACTCTTCACTCGCCATGCGGCCGCCCGCTCCAAGTGATGTTCCAGCGCTTCAGCTCTTCGATGAAAGCATAGTTGGTCAGATCGTAATGGATGGGCGTCACCGAGATCTTGTTCTGCTGAATGGCGCCATCGTCTACGGACTCGTCGCGTTCCAGATCGATCTTGGTGCCGGTGAGCCAGTAGTAGGCACGGCCTCGTGGGTCGCGCCGCATCTGGTATTGCTCCCGGTACACCGCCTGCCCCTGGCTGGTGATGACCACACCTCTGATTTGTTCCGCGGGCACGGCCGGCACATTGACATTCAAGTATACGCCCTTGGGCAGCCCCTTCTTGAGCACCAGACGGGCCAAGGAGCGCGCGAACCGCGCTGCCGGCCCATAGTCGGGATTCTCATAGGTGGTCAACGAGATCGCAAATGATGGGACGCCGAGAATCGCCCCCTCAGTAGCAGCGGAAACCGTACCCGAGTAGATCGCGTTGATGCCGGTGTTCGACCCCAAGTTGATGCCTGAAACCACCAGCGAGGGCTTTTGCTGGTCCTTCAGCAGAGCCCAAAAGGCAATCTTGACACAATCAGCAGGGGTGCCTGCTACTGCATAGCCAAAGACTTTTCCGTTCTTTTCGTAGGGCCACACCCGGAGCGGTTCGGAGATGGTGATCGCATGCCCCACCGCACTCCGCTCGCCGTCTGGTGCCACCACAATCACCTCGCCAACCCGCCGCAGCTCCTCGTAGAGGGCATAGAGCCCAGGCGAGGCGATCCCGTCATCGTTCGTCAGCAAGATGCGGACCTTCCGGGCCTGGACCCCAGGACCTTTTTCGGTCGCCTTTTCCATCCCTCGCCTCACGCCTTCGCCGCCTGGTACCCAAAGAACTCCAGAATGGTTGTCAGCTTCGCCTTCATCTCCCGTCGGTCAACGATGGCGTCGATGAAGCCGTGTTGCTGCAGGAACTCGGAGCGTTGGAAGCCCTCCGGCAGGTCCTGTTTGATGGTCTGCTTGATGACCCGCGGGCCCGCAAAGCCGATGAGGGCCCCAGGCTCCGCCAGGTTCAGGTCCCCAAGCATGGCGTAGCTGGCCGTCACGCCACCAGTCGTGGGGTTGGTCAGGATGGAGATACATGGAACCCGCGCCTCATCCAGTAGCGCCAGGCGCCCCGCAGTCTTGGCCATCTGCATCAGAGAAAGGGCCGCCTCTTGCATCCTCGCTCCCCCGGAGGAGGAGACGATGATCAGCGGCAGTCGCTCGGCCAGCGCCCGATCGGCCGCGCGCGCTACTTTTTCTCCTACCACCGATCCCATGCTCCCCCCGATAAACGAAAAATCCATCACACACAGGATCACCTTGACTCCGGAAATGGTGCCAGCGAAGGTACGTATCGCTTCCGGCAGTCCTGTGCTTTTCATCGCCTCCTTGATCCGATCCCGGTAGCGCTTGCTATCCTTGAACCCCAGCGGGTCCACCGACAGAAGCGAGGCGTTGAACTCCTCAGCCGAGCCATCGTCCAGAAGAATGCGCACATACTCCCGGCTGCCAATGCGAAAGTGGAAACCACATTTCATACAGACGTGGGCATTGTTTGCCAGTTCCTTGCGGTAGAGGATTTCTCCGCACTGTTCGCACTTCACCCACAGGCCGTTGGGGAGGTCCCGCTTCGCCTGAGGGATCAGTCCCCTCTTTGTCCGCTTGAACCAATCCATGACCGCTCCATCAAGTTCCGATATTCGCGCTCATTAGCAGGGCATCTTCGCCATTGTCCTGATAGTAGCCGCGCCGGATACCGACACGACGGAAACCCATACTCTGGTAAAGAGTGATCGCCGCCTGGTTGGACACCCGCACCTCCAGGTGCGCCACTGTGCAGCCTCGCGTTCGGGCATAGCTGAGCACTGTCTGCAGAAGCTGACGGGCAACACCCAGGCGACGGAAGTCAGGCGCCACAGCGATGTTGCCGATGTGAATTTCGGGCGGTACCAGCCAGTTTACCGCGTAGCCTGCAATCTGCTCATTGATCGTGGCTACAATGCTCAGCACCACCTCTCTGTCTGCAAGGCAAGAAACAAAGCTTTGCGCCGACCACGGTGAGGAGAAGCAGAGCCCTTCAATGCGCGCCACTTCTGGTACGTCCGCCATTTCCATGTGGCGCACCACCATCACCCTCCCGTCCTGCGTCCTCGCCTCAACCGGAAAGAAGCTCGCGGCGACCGACACAGGGTTTTTGTCGCCTTGGAGGCTGTGTGCCATCAGGTTCTCTTCTCCAGGAAAGCGACTGGTTTGGGTTTGGCGGCCACGAATTCTTGGAAATAGGCCGGCTCCAAAGTCGCAGGGTCATCACTGTGGCCAGCCATGAGCATGCGGTGTCCTAGCACGGCTACTGTGGCCGCACTCGGCACCCCGCGCAAACTGTCGTCCACGTGCACCCGTTCCCTCAAGCGGAGGAGGACCGCAGGTTCGAGCGTGGAGCAGCCAGGACCGAGGAGAACAGCACCCCTGGGCACGGCTTCGTGGAGAAAGGCCTCCTCAACCAATTCTGGGGCACCTTGTGCCTTGATTCCTCCTCGGTATCGCCGGAACCGCCCCAGGTAAAAGAACTTTGGTTTGGCTGGGATGATCGAGCACACGGACTTTGCCGTAGGGGAGGCCTGCTCAGCTAACGCCTCCAGGGTGGAAACCCCGACCAGCTTGAGCTCAAGAGCGAGGACCAAACCCTTCGCGGCAGCCAGGCCGATTCTTAACCCGGTGAAGGACCCCGGCCCAATCGACACCGCCACTGCCTGCAGCTTCTCTGGCTTCACACAGCATTGCGCGAGAAGGGCGCGCATCATGCCGTGCAGTCGCTCATTGTGCAGGTTCGGGCCCACCAAGCGCGACTCAGCAATCAGCCCGCCGTCATCCGTCAGGGCGACCCCACACACGGAAGTAGCCGTCTCGATTCCCAGAACCAGCATCTACTCTTTCCTACCCGGCGAGGGACTGGCTCCTGAGTCAACTCGCCTGATGACAATGCGCCGGCAAGTCGGTTCAGCGACACCACAAGTAGCAATCGTCACCTCCACGCGCTCTTCCGGCAGCAGATGGAGCGCCCTCTCGGCCCATTCTACCAAACAAACCCCTTCCCCGTAGAAGTACTCCTCCAGTCCCAGTTCCGCCAGCTCTTCCTGGCCACGAATTCGATAGAAATCAAAATGGTACACCGGCAATCGTCCTCGGTACTCATTGATGAGGACAAAGGAGGGGCTGCATACGAAACGCTTCACGCCCAGTCCCTCGCAGACCCCCTGGATGAATTTTGTCTTTCCCGCTCCAAGTTCGCCGAACAGCGCCACGACGTCCCCAGCTCCCAGAAGCGCACCCAGTTCGGCGCCGAGAGCAACAGTCTCTTCTTCGCTCTGAGAAACGCGCTCAAGAGGAAGAACGAGGCCTTGCCGCGCACCGCACCCTTCTGCCATCGATGCTACCTTGTTCTACCGTGGCTCCAGCCGCACCACAGGCAAGATCATCTCCTCCATGGACGCTCCGCCGTGTTGGAGGCTGTCGCGGTAGTAGCTGAGATAGTGATGGTAGTTCGTGGGGTAGACGAAGTAGAAATCCTCCTTCGCAATCAGGTAGTCAGTGTTAAGGCCGCGCGGCGGCAGTTTGAAAGAAACGGGAGCACGCACGATAATGGCGTGCTTGGGGTCGGCCTTCAGACTCTTGCCGAACTTGTACCGCAGGTTGGTGGAGGTCTCACGGTCGCCAATAACCTTGGTGCCCCGCGTCACCCGAATGCTGCCGTGGTCTGAGGTCAACACCACTGTGGCGCCGGCCGCCGCAAGCTCCTGCAGCGTGCGAAACAGATGTGAATGCTCGAACCACGACCTGGTCAGGGAGCGGTAAGCCGCCTCGTCCACCGTGATCTCCTTCAGCACTTCCGAATCGCTGCGGGTGTGAGCCAGAATATCCACAAAGTTCACCACGATGGACACCAGCGGGAGCGCGCCCAGGCTCCTTGCGTTCCGCTCCACATTGCGTGCCTCCTCCAGGTCAAGCACCTTGATGTACTTTGCCTCCGTGCGCAGCCGCACCCCGAGCCGCTGCAACTGGAGGTCGAGCAGCTGCCGTTCATTTCGATTCTGGCTTTGTTCGTCATCCTGCCCCTTCTGCCAGAAATCCGGGTAGATAGTGGCCAGCTCGCTGGGGAACAAGCCGCTGAAGATGGCGTTGCGTGCGTACGGTGTGGCCGTGGGGAGAATCGAGTAGTAATAGTTCGTGGCAACGGAGAAGTAGGGGTAGAGCATCGGCTCGATGGTCAACCACTGGTCCAGGCGGAGGTTATCGATGATTATGAACACTGTGTTGCGCCCCACCTTGAGCAAGGGGGCAAGAAAACCCCGCACAACATCGACCGATAGCGGGGGACGCCCTTGGTCCTCCAGCCAGCGAGGGTAGTGAGCTTCGATGAAACGGCCGAATTCGATGTTGCAGGCACGCCGCTGGTCTGCAAGGGTCTGCCGCAAACCCAGGTCCGGATGCTGGTCCAGTTCCACCTCCCATTGACAGAGGCGAACATGGAGGTCGATCCACTCCTCCCAGCTCGGAGAAGCTGCCAGCATGGAGGCGATCTGAGCAAACTCTGCCGCATAGTCGCGGGAAAGACGCGCGCTCTCTATCCTCCGCGCCTCCAGAAACTTCTTGCAGATAAGCAGGATCTGGCTGGGATTGACCGGCTTGGTGAGATAATCGCTGATCTTGGCGCCGATGGCCTCCTCCATCAGCGACTCCTCTTCACTCTTGGTGACCATAATTACCGGCAACGAAGGCCTGAGCTCTTTCATGCGCGAAAGAGCAGAAAGGCCATCCATGCCGTTCAGCATCTCGTCCAACAGCACCAGGTCAAAGTCTTGCCGCCTGATCAGTTCGATGCCATCTTCGGCGTTGGCCACTGCGGTAACGGCAAAGCCCTTGCTTTCCAGGAAAATAATGTGGGGACGGAGCAATTCAATCTCGTCGTCCACCCACAGAATCCTGCCCTTCTTTTCGCCTCCTGCAGTCACGTGACCTCTTGCAAAGGTTTCCTCCCGCGCTTGCTTATAAACTTAAGGATTATTCCGCAGCAAATCAATACTTTTTTGCCTTGCATTGTGCACCGCGCTCGTGACGCAGGTCTTCGACTGGGTGGACGCGTGAGGCCTGCCGCCCGCAAAAGTGGCGCCACCGCGTGCAATCAGATCCCGGTTAGCCACCCGCGTGGTCGCGAAGCCCAGCCCCAATCCTGCCGTCCCCCCTAACGGGGTGATGCTACCCGACTCCACCACGAAATCGAGAAGCGTCAAGACAGCTCGCAGTGCGGCGGATTGAGTCCTTTTACTTTTGACAACTGGCGCAAACTGTGCAAACCGTTGACTCATACCAAGGGGAGCCGCTCCCAAGTGGATCATCTCTTCCGCTCCGGTTCTTGGATGCCGGCGCAGAAGGGCAACGTGGCACTTCACGCAATAAGCGAGGCAGGGGGCACGCTCGGCCTCGAAAAAACATCCCCGTGGGACACCCGTGAGGCCCAGTAACAGCATTCTCCCGCAGGCTCAGTACCTCCAGTCCAGCCGTGATCACGCGCCAGCTTTCCCTGGGTGCGCTCTTGCCGCGGAATGGAACCGCATGGAGCCCACAGGGGCAGGTAGTTCCCTCCCCACATTCGCCAAACTCTGCGCCTCAGACCACCGATTGTCCCTGCCAAGGGAGGGTCCTTGCCGGGCAATGGTCTCTGGCTTCCCCGATAAAACCTCGCGCACTCATCCCCTCGGAGTTAGGCGCCCGACGACCGAGTGAGAGAAAGCCGTCAGAGCTCACTTCTCCCTAAAATCATGAACAAAGTCCCAGTCCTCGCCCGGCGGGTTCTGGATGCAGTCTAAGCAGCGCTTAGTATAGAGCCGCGAGGGGCCGTCTGAGGGAAAGTAGCGGAGCACGCGTCTGAATTCTTTCAGCGCCTGGTACCATTGTCGTTGGCGATAGGCCTCAAGCCCCCGTGTATACGCGTCGATGATAAGGTCCTGCTCGATCCACGGCACGCTGTCCATGCCCCGCAGCTCGTAGATGCGCACTGGTTTTCGCTTGCCCACTACGCGCACCACGTCCAGCTCGCGCACAATTGCCTTTGACCCTACCTGCCGATAGGTGCTTTCGCCGATGATGATGGTCGTCTGGTAGAACTTGTTCGCTCCCTCCAGGCGCGAGGCAAGGTTTACCTCGTCGCCAATCACCGTGTAGTCAAAGAGCTGCGCCGACCCCAGGTTCCCCACAATCATCTGGCCGGTGTTGATGCCCACACCCATTTGGAAGTACTCGCAACGAGCGTCAGACCATTGCTTCTGCAGGGCGCGCAGTTCCTTCACCATGTCCACGGCGGTGCGACAGGCCCGTTCCGCGTGGTCGGCGAAGTAGTAGGGAGCGCCGAACAAAGCCATGATCTGGTCACCCACGAATTTGTCCAGCGTGCCAGCGTAGCGGAAGATCACGTTTACCATGCGGGTGAAGTATTCCGAGAGATTGTGAACAATTTCCTCGGGTTGGTGGTGCTCCACGTAGCGGGTGAAGCCGCGAATATCAGAGAAGAGTACGGTGAGCACCTTCCGTTCGCCCCCGAACTTGGGCAGCTCCCCACTTTCAAGCATTTTGTCGACGATGCTTCGCGCCACGTAGTGCTGGAAGGTCTGGCGGTAGAAGCGCTTTGCGCGACGTTCCACGGTGGCCAAGTGCACGGTGTTAGCGATGTAGCTCACGGCCAGGGCGAGAATGGGCATCACCAGAGGGACAATGAGCCGGGCGCTCACGAACAGATAGAGGCCAGCCGCAGAGACCAAACCTCCTAGCAGCGTCATCACCACCAGGCCGAGCGTAGGTTTCAAAAGACGCGCTATAGCCGCGGCACCCAGGGACAAACAGAGAAGGAGCACCATCTCCACGTAGTGCGGCAAGGTCCGCAAGTAGTCGCCTCGCAACATGGTGTCGATGGCATTGGCGTGCATCTCCACCCCGGGCATCTTCTGCCGTCTGCCGGCGAATTCAAAGAACGGTGTGGGCTTATTGTCCCCTAACTCCTCGGCAGAAGCTCCCATCAGCACGATCTTGCCTTGAAACGGGCTTTCCCCAAAGTCTAATCCCACCTGACCATGAGCTCCTCTGCGTTTGAAGAGCTCCATGTAGTCCACGTCCGCATCGCCCAGGAGCTGGAATTCTGCATCATCCAACACATCGGCCAGAGAGTACGTGGGGAAGGTACCTGCCGGTCCTCGGAAGTTGATGAGCATGGTCTGAAACTCGTGTTTCCTGACCCGCCTGTTGCCAATGCGCAATTCGTCAGCCCCGCTGACATCGATCTCATGCGGGGCCACACCTTGCAGCATGCTCACCGCTTGCACGCCGAGCGAGTACCAGACCTTCTTCTGCGCGGGGAGAAAAAGCAGGTAACGCCGCAGGAACCCATCCGGATCGTGATCATAGTTGACGATACCCGTGCGTGCGGCCGCGGCATAGAGGGCTTCGAAGGGCTTCATCACGTAGGAAGAGACAACGCCTTGGGGCCCTGTGTCAAAAACCACTTTTGCAGGCACCACCACGTTGCCGGCTTCCCGCACCGCCTGCACAAGAGCAGCGTCCTCCTCCGGACGGCTCGTCGACGGTTCGCTGAATTCTATGTCAAGCACAATGAGGCGCGCACCTGCCGCCTTCAGGTTCCGGATTGCGCGGGCGAAGTAAGAGCGAGGATAGGGCCACTTGCCGGGGATAGTGGCAAAGGCCTCGTCGTCCACGGCCACGATGGCTACAAGCGTGTCGGGAAAAACAAGCGGCCCCCTCAGGGCAAACCGTGCATCCACCGTGCGCAACTCAAGCTGCACAAGGACCGGGATCCGTCCAAACAGCAGCACCAATAGCGTCGCACCTACCGCCAGCAGCGCTGAGACAAACCACTGATTCCTCAGCAGCCCCTTCATCCCAACCCCGCGCGATTCGATTCAAGCAAAGCTCCGCCCTCAGGAACGGGTTCGTGGGCCCTGCGACCATACACAGATGCGTAGGCTCGACAAAACGGACAAATACGTCCCTCTATGAGGAGCACGACCCGGAACGCAAAACCGTCCTGTCGCTGTCGAGCTTTGCGACACAACGCGCAGCGAACACAAAAGGATGCCAACAGCTGTCGCCAGCGGCTCACCTTCCTCTGCTCAACGTGCTCCTGGTCGCCCAAGTTCCTCCCTCCTCCGGACATGAGTGTAGGCCACCGGGTGTTACGCGCAAGCTACGGCATCGGTCTTATCCACCTCGCCCCTGTTTGCGAAGGTCACCTCCAACCTCTTGCCCCGCCTCTCTGAACGACAAACGGCAGGGGGACCCGACCCTCACTGCCGTCCAAAAGGTCGCTCATCGACTTGCTCAGATGGCCACGCACCGGTTGCGTTCGCCTGTCCCCCATTTACGTGCGCTTGCTTAACACCCTCTCCTGACGATTGACGCAAAGAAGGCTAAAAGCGTTTTTCCACACGCACACGGGCCCAAAGGTCGTCGTATGACGGACGCGCCGAGCCATCCGCATTGAACCCCCGGTCAATAAAGTTGATGTAGGACAAGTCGGCGTACATGAACCAGGATGATAGGGGCCGAAACACTGCCCCGAGCAGGTAGCTGTTCTTGTTGTATTTGATCGTACCGTCGCTGCCCACAAGCCCGTGTGCCGCAATGCGACGGATTCCGGCGTGAACGGTGAGCGCCTCGCCCAGGAGCTTGTACTCCGCGCCCAAATCGAGCATCTTGAAACTGAACTGGTTGGAACCGCCCAGCGCCCGGTTTTCATTCCACGCATAGTTCACGGTGGTGACCAGGGGCACGGCGAACCTGGTGCGGAGCGAGAGCATGCGTAAGGCAGTGTTGAGCTCGCCGGCGGTGCTCCCGATGGCCTGGCTGCTGGAAAGGCGGTCGCTGCGGTTCGAACTGATCCAATTGAAGCTCAGGGTATGCTGGAGATCAAAGAGGGCAAAATCATGCGCCAGCTGCACCATGTAGTCGCTGGTCAGGCTGTTTTCGCCTGTGGCGAACGTGTCCACCGGGGTGGTGTAGAGGGAATCGACTCCGTTGTCGCGCAGTCGACGTCGGTAGTCCACCGTCAGGCGCGGCAAGCCCCTGCCGGGAAAGAACGACAGCCCCAGATTCGTTGTCGTCAGGTCAAGCGCCGGCTGACCATCGTCCTGCGAAAAGTTATCCTGGTAATGCTCCAACCCGACGGTGCAGAACAACTGATTGCGGAAAAGGCGCACCCGATCCGAGGCATACCAGCCGCGGATGTCCCGGCGCAAGAAGGTATTGCCCAGGGAGTAGAACTCCGAACCGATGGACTTATAACCCACCCGAATCAGGTTGCCGAAGTAGTTGAGGCGGAGCGTCACGGTGTAGGCCAGGGAACTGAGGTGGCGCGGATCAAGTGGCGTGGTGCTGTCGTTGATGATGAGCAGCTTCTCCAACTGCTTGGGGTCAATGGGGATTTCTGTGTCAAAGACCGAGTCAATCTTGGCCTTGGAAAAGGCACCGGTGCTGGTGTTCATCGTGGTCATGCTCAAGGCGGCCGCAGCTTGCAGTTCGATGCGGCGACGATCCAGCGCCACAAACAAGTCCGGACCCACCACCACGTTGTCCCGCGGTGAGGGGCCCCAGAGAATGGACGAGGTATCGTCCTTCACCTTGAGGAAATTGAGCGCCAACAGGAAGCGATTTGGCTTGCCGATACTTGGACGGACTCCGTAGAGCATCTGCCGGTAGGTACCAAAGCGCCGGATGCCAAGCGAGTCTCCCAGACCTTCCACAGCGCGGTAGGTCTCCCCGTAGACAAGATCCAGATTAATCACCCCAGTGTGCAGGTACCCATAGAGGCCGCGGACGCGCTTCCCCCAAAGCACCAAGTCATTGAACCTAGGATTGACATCGCCCAAATGCACGCCTATCCATGGCAGCTCTAGGCGCGCGCTGTAGCGATTCCGCGGCTGCGCATCACTGCGCTCTCGCGAGGTAGTAAACACGTTCGCACCGTAACGGAGAGCGCCGTATTGGCCAGCTAACGTTCCCCCTACTTGATAGGTCTCCTCGGCTATGTTAGTCACGTCTTCATAGCGTGCGTCTGCATAGACCCGCCCAGTGAAGTTGCTTTCCCTAGTGCCCTTTGCGCCAGCAACCACCACAAAGTTCACGCTGGCTGGTCGGAGGGGTTTCCCCGCGCGATCCCTCGCAGTCAGCTCCGCCGTGTGTCGACCCGGGGATAAGCGCTTTGGAACCAGGGTGACCACTGCGGCGCTCACCTCAGCGTTCCTAGTTACGTCCTTGCCATCCACCATCAACCGATATGTCGCCGAGTCAATCTCTGCCGGGTCACCCTTGAGCGAAAAGGCTACCACCACCTCCTGTTCCCCGAGCCTTGAGTCTGGCTCCGGGCTCAGCACCATGAGCTCCAGACTCGAATAGCCCCTACCTGGTTTCGCCTTCTCCTGGGGAGGACGCTCCGTGATCACCACCTCCAGAGGCTCGTAGTACGGGTTGTAGTCAGGATAGGTAAGAACAAGCTCGGTCCCCACCACCACCGTGACAAAATACTGTAGGCGCGGCGCCACTACTTCGGCTGCGGGGATTAGCCCAACCCACTGGTCCACATCCTCCCGCATCTCCACATAACGATACCCTTGCTCCTCCGGCCTCCGGAAGTAGACACGGGCCTCCACTACCCGCTCCGTGGTGCCCTCAAGCTTGACGGCAATCTCGATGGCCTCCTGAGCAAACGCACTCGTCACCGGCAAGTGAATAAGGCGCGCTTGCGCGTCCACCTGTGCGCGCGCTGGTGCCTGCAAAGCAGAGACCCAGGTGAACGCGAAAAGAACCAACAGAGCGACGACGAACTTTCTCATAGGTGAGAGCCCTCCTCGGCCCTTAGCGCGGATTGTACCGGATGAGCAAGAATCGTTTCTGGCCGCTCTCATCCCTAAACTCGATCCGCAGCTGCCCCTCTTCGCCAGTAACGGTGAGATCCTCTCCACCCCAGTCGGGGACATTGCCAGACTCGGAGGTATCCGGCGGGGCATCAGAGTGCATGATGCCGGTGTAGCCCTTCTCCACCAGAATAGACCCCAGGCTGTTGATCAGCTCAATGACCCCCTCCAGGACGATGGCTGTGGTGGAGCCATCCTCCGCCACCAGCAGGTAGAACTCCGTCCCCTTGACCGCAGCCACCCCTGAGGGGGTTTCAAGGCGATACCCTCCGCCGCCCTTACTGATCTTAGCCCACAACTCGCCGGCGTCGACCTTCAGCCGCTTGCTCACTATGCCCTTCTCCCGCTCGCCCCCAAGGGCGATCTCCGAATCGCCACGAAGCTTGAGCAGGCTTTTGTCATCGGTAAAGATGAGGGTCGCCAAAGAGTTTTCACCGGTGCGTATCCTGTCCCCCGAACTCAGACGGGTGCCGCGGGTGCCCGGTTTCCAGCGACGGTCTAGTGCCGAGCCTACCTCCACCTTGCCTGCAGCCTTGAGGAGGATGGCCATATCCCTCGCGCCATCGGCGAGCGCCAGAGCTGCCCCCACTAGCGCCAGACCGCACACCGTGCAGGCTATGACCTTACTGCGCATTGTACACCTCATCCACTTGGTTTTGAACACCTGGTCGTTCTACCTGTCCACCACCTCAAAGGTCGCCGCAGTGCCGGCGTGCAGCAGCTGGGCAACAATCCTGGCAAGTTCGCCCACCCCGATAACCCTTCCCTGAGCGTCCTCGACGAACCCGGTGAACGTACACCCATGGAGCGATCCGCCTGGGCCAAACAGCGCATCTACTGCTTCATCGCCTAGCAGCAGACGGAGCTGAGCAACGAGCTGCACGTGTTCAGGAGAAGTGCCGCCTGAACTGAGGTTGGCCACCTTGAACCCCCAAATCTCACTCTCCACCTGGGCGGTCGTACCAGAGGTGGGCACAAATCCGGTGAGGCGCCAAAAGTAGGTCCGCCCTTCCACCAATGGCCACACGCCGCTCTCTGGGTACTGAAAGAAGGTAGAAGGCACTACCAAGGTATCTGGACTGGATGCCGGCGGAGGTGCTCCTGGTCCACGATAGACGCGGATGTACCTGCTGAGGCGAACTTGGTCCTGCAGAACTTGCTCGGGACTGGCGTCAATAGGCACGTGCACATCCACCGGCTTTTCAGCCACCACCAGGTGAAAAAGCTCGATATCCGATTCCCAAAGGAAAACTGGCCAAGTCGTGTACACCAACGGCAGATCTTCACCTTCTACACGCGCCCCTGGGGAAAGAAGATCAAGTGTGGAGGGATTGGTAACGTCCAAGCTCAGAACTGCGTCATCGAGCGGGGCTGAAGAAACGGCGTCGTAGACTTCGATGATGAGACTGTATATGTCGGGGCGCAACTTGCCGTGGGCAAAGAGATAGTTCTGCAACTCCGTAGCGAGGTCGCGGTTCCAATCATAATCGACAAAGGAGTACCTCCCCCCTTCTCGCACCAGGGCAGTGTTATCCACTCGGTGTGTCTCCCCGGCTTCCAGAAGGAAGGGAGCCGTCTGCCCCCAGGCCAGAGGGCCAAACTGGCCACTTTCTATGCGCGCTCGTAGGTAGACCTGCTGCGGCGTGGGCCAGGTGTTGCGCAGCTCCACCCAGAAGATTGGCATCCCACCACTGGCCCTGGTCAGGTCTAGGTCGGCCAAATACACGGTGCGAATATCGGCTACCAGTCCGGCGTTCACCGACACGCCTTGTGCATTGACCTGGGTACTCCAGAGTGCGATGGTCACCAGCAAACCAAGGAGTGCTGCATTTCTCACTCTCATCATCTATTCCTCCTGCACCATTTCTCTCGAGCACCCGCAAAGCGGATGCCACGCATCCAGGCAACG
>JAPDPR010000059.1 GCA_034506335.1 candidate division KSB1 bacterium | reverse complement strand
GTCGGCTGGATGAAGGAACACGGCTACGAAACCGTGGGCGACCAGATGTGCGTGGCAGGCACAAAGTACCATGGCCTGCTCAAGGAGCGCGTGCTAGATTTCGTGCGACAACACGGTATTGGCTACTTCAAGTGGGATGGTATTCAGTTCTCCTGTTCTGAACCGGACCATGGCCACCCAGTGGGCGTGTATTCGCGGCGGGCAGTCATGGAAGCGATGGCCGACCTCTGCCACTCGGTGCGCGCCGCCCGCCCGGACATTTTCTTGAACGTCACCTCCGGCACCTGGCTCAGTCCCTGGTGGCTCAAATATGTCAACACCATTTGGATGCAAGGGGCCGACTATGGCTATGCCGACGTACCCTCCATCAGCCGTAGGGACGCCGCCATCACCTACCGGGACCATGTACTCTACGAGGACTATGGGATCAACCGCTTCTGGTTCCCGATTGCCAACCTCATGACCCACGGTATCATCAAGGGGAATCTGCAGAAGCTGGGTGGTGAAGACGAGCCATTGGACAAGTTCACCAATGACGTCGTTCTCTACTTCGCCCGGGGGGTGACGATGTGGGAGCTGTACATTTCGCCAAACCTGCTCACCGAAGGGGAGTGGGATGCCCTGGCGAAATCCATAGCCTGGGCGCGGGATCGCTTCGACCTGCTGACGCATACGACGATGATCGGTGGACACCCGGGGAGGAGGGAGCCGTACGGTTACGCCCACTTTGCCGGCCAGCGCGGCATTGTCGCGGTGCGCAACCCGTGCGTGGAGCCGAAGAAAGTCACCATCCCTTTAGACCCGGGCATGGGCCTGGACAAGAACGCGGCGTCCTTGGTCGTTGAGCGAATCTATCCCACGCGGTACGTGATGCCGCAGCTCTACGCGGCAGGTGCCGTCCTCTCAGTGCCCCTGCAGGGGTACGAGACGGCCATCTTTGAAATCTATCCCTTGCCGCAGAGCTGCGAGCCGCTTGTCGCCGGGGTGACGTTCGAGGAGCTGCCGGCAGACCAAGGCTCTCGGCGACTGCGCCTCTTCGGTGAGGCACGGCATCCATGCCTGCTTAACCCCGAGGCAGTGGCGCCACAAAGCCTGGCAGAAGTGCTTGCCCAGGTTTCAGCCCTGTCGAATCCGGAGGCGCAGAGGGCACACCTCCAAGGCCTCGTGAGCTTTATGCGAGGCAAGGGCGAGGTGGAAGTCAGCCTCGATGTCCCCGCGGGACACGCAAAGGCAGAGTTGGCCGTCCTTTTCGAGCGGGAGCCTGGACCCGTCGATGAGCAGGGCGAGTGGTCGCTCCGCGTGCGGGCAGATGGCCAGGAGGTCCAGCCGGCTCTGGAAGGGAATCTTCGCAACTGGCTCTGGGCAAAGATTGACGTGCAGGCAGGCCACCACACGGTGAGGTATCGCCTCGCGGGTAAGGACAAGGCTTGGAAGGGGAACGTCGCCGTGTGGTTGATTCAGTGGCGGCGCCCGCCTGCCGTGGAGCTGACTATTCCTTTGAAAGTCGTGGCTTCTGCCGTACGACCATTGCCTCCCCAACCCTGGCCGTCGGGCGTGGTCGAGGAAATAGCCAAGCTGGGCGAGGTGAGAATCCAGTAGGAGAGTCGAACTCAGCGGCGCAACCCCTCTGATTCCTGTCGTGGTTCATCCGGGGGGCGCCACCCAAAGCCTGATGGGGTGCATATGAATGCTCACGCGGTCTTGATGTGTCTGGCGATGTCGGTTCCCTATCTGGCGCGCGGATCAGATTCCGCCTCGCGGTGGGTCCACCATCTTTGTGAACCCCTCGAGGTGAGCAAGAAGGGGCCTTATGTGCGCATGGCGGATGGAGCCTTGGCTACGGCGGACGACCAGGGGTTTGCCAAGAGCTACGACGAAGGAAGGACGTGGTCGGAGCCGCAGCCTGTGTGCGCAGGTTTGAACCCGGCCGAACCGGCTTCGTACTATCTGCTGCGCACCAGAAACGATGTCCTGGTGCTCGTCTACCTGAACTTTGAAGGACGTCGCTTTAGCTGGGACAGCGAACGCAACGAACCAGGTGAGTGCACGCTGGAAGTGTGGGCCATTAGGAGCCTTGATGGCGGGAAGACCTGGGTCGACAACCAGCGGCTGTTGGACGGGTACAACGCCAACTTCTTCGGACTGATCGAAACAAGCGCGGGCAGAATTGTGGTGCCACTCCAGCACCTCGTCCCTGACCCTGGGCGCCTGGTGGTCTGTTCCTTTTGGTCGGACGACGATGGGCTTACCTGGCATCGCAGCAACTGGATCGACCTCGGGGGACACGGCCACCACGACGGGGCGTTCGAGCCAACGGTTGCGGAGCTGCCGGACGGGCGGCTACTGATGCTTATTCGCACCAACTTGGACTGCTTCTGGCAGGCGATCTCGGAGGACGGTGGGCGGTACTGGAGGACGATTCAGCCCTCCGCCATAGATGCCAGCAGCGCCCCTGGGCACCTTCTTCGCCTGGCGAGCGGCCGATACGTGTTGGTGTGGAACCGGCTCAACCCAGAAGGGGGGGAGTGGCCAAAGACCAGACCTACACCGTTTCATTCCGAGTTCCCAGCCTCATGGCATCGGGAGGAGCTGAGCATAGCCTTCTCAGAGGACGGCTTCCACTGGTCAGAGCCGGTTGTCATTGCGCGCCAGCCTGGCGGCCAGCTCTCGTACCCGTATCTCTTTGAAGCTCAGCCTGGGGAAATCTGGGTCCTGGTCGGGTTTGCCATGCGCAAGCCTTGGCAGGACCCGTGGCCGTTGCGCCTCCGATTGCGCGAACGCGACTTTGCACGGTGAAACGAGACGGGAGATGCGGCATGGACCTGTACGCAACCAACTTCGCTACGGTAGACTGGGTAATTCTGTTGACCTACGTGTGCATTCCGGTGGTCATCGGGGTGCTGGTGCGCAAGTATGTGCGCGGCATCGGCGACTTTATCGTGGCCGGGCGCTCGCTTCGCTTGTGGCTGGCCATCGCAACGATGAGCGGCACGGAAATTGGCCTGGTAACGGTGATGTACAATGCTGAGCTCGGGTTCAAGCACGGCTTTTCTGCCTTTCACATCGCCGTGCTGGAATTCACCTGCATCCTGGCCATTGGCCTGACCGGCTTCATCGTCTATCGTCTGCGGCAAATGGAGGTGATGACCATCCCGGAGTTTTACGAGAAGCGCTTTGGCCGCAAGGTGCGCGTGCTCGGTGGCATCATCCTCGCGCTGGGTGGCATCCTGAACACCGGCCTGTTCCTCAAAGCTTCGGCTCGTTTCATGGTGGGCGTGGCAGGCTACAGTGACCCGGCAGGGCTCAAGATCATGATGACGGTGATGTTGCTCATGGTCTTGGTCTACACGGTCCTGGGCGGGATGGTCTCGGTGGTCATCAACGACTTTGTCCAGTTCGTCGTGCTTTCGGTGGGCATGCTCCTAGGGAGTTATTTCGTGCTGCACACGATAGGGTGGCGCACGCTGTTCCAGGCACCGGCTGGGGCGGGAGCCGATGCATGGTTCAATCCTTTGCACGAGGGTTCTGGGTTTGGCCCTCTTTACGTGGTATTCATGATGGTGCAACTCCTGGCTGCAGGCGCTCTGTGGCAGACAGGTACCCAGAGGGCCTTGGCAGCCAAGTCTCCGCGCGTGGCCAGGCAGCTGTATGCTTGTAGCTCTATCTCCTACGCCGCCCGACGCGTGATTCCCATGCTCTGGGGCATCGGCGCAGCGGTCTTCATGTCCAACGTGCCCCAGTTCCGCGCCGCCTTCCATGGCGACAGTGCATTGAGTAGCGAGTTGGGCATGCCCCTGTTTCTTGCCAAAGTGGTGCCCTCGGGCCTCATCGGGCTCCTAGCCGCAGGGATGTTCGCCGCGTTCATGTCCACGCAGGACAGCTACCTGTTAAGCTGGAGCGCGGTTGTTACCCAGGACATCATCGCCCCGCTGCGCAAACGAGAGCTCTCCGACCGGGCGCGACTCCTCATCACGCGCATCTGCATCGTTGCCGTGGGCCTGTTCCTTCTGGTCTGGGGCTTGTGGTTTGAGGCACCAGTTTCTCTGTGGAACTACATGGCTATCACGGGCACCATCTACCTAGCTGGGGCTTTCACCGTCATTGGCGCCGGTCTGTACTGGAAGCGCGCGAGCACCACAGGTGCCTACATCGCCCTATGTGCGGGGATGGTCGCGGTCCTTGGCATAGGCCCGTGGACTAAGGGGACCGACGTCCCCTGGTACCTCACCGACAGGTTCTTCGGCTTGTTGGCCTTCGTACTTGCGTTCGTTGGAATGGTGGTGGGCTCGTTGCTTTTCCCAGACAGGGCAAAGGAGGGTAGCCAATGAGCTGGATCGTGGTATGGAAGCTGGTCACAGTGCTCACCTTGATCTCGTTTGCCGTACTCGCGGCCATTGTGCTTGTCGGAGGCTCGCGGAACATTGCCCAGATGCTCAAAGATCTGCGCAGGTCAAGCGAGACGAACTAAGGGGGACCATGGAACACTGATCGCGGCCAATTAGCGTTCAGGGCCCACGGTTTCCACGACGCTCCATGCGTGTGGCCGCCTGGTGGGTATGAGGGGCATAGATCGGAAAAAACCACGCCCCCCTCGGTGCTGGCAGCGCATGGCCATTGGTGCGCAAGGCGTCGCGTGTGTGGACGGAAGTCCTATTGCGCAGCGGGAAGGAACTGGGCCACGTTTGCTTTAGTGATACGCGCCGTCGGTAACGTGATACGCTTGGGCACTTTCTCTCCCCTCAGCACCTTCAGCGCCACGCGCAACCCTTCCTCGCCAGGAGTGGGATAGAGGAACGTGCCGGCCAGAATGCCCTCTGCCACCCACTTGCACCCTTCTTCTGGAATGCCGTCAATGCCGATGAACTTGATCTGTTGAGCGCGCCCCGCATCCTGCGCTGCAAGATAGGCCCCAAAGGCCATCGGGTCGTTGTGGGCGTAGACCAGGTCAATCTTCGGGTGAGCTTTGAGGGCCGTCTCCATGATGTTGTAGGCGCGATCCTGCTTCCAGTCGCCGTCCTGGCGGCCGACCACCGTCTTGATGCCCGGCTCGTTATCGATGACGTGCTGAAACCCGGCGTGGCGCTCTTGGGCCGGGGTTGAGCCCATGCCGCCCCAGATCTCCACGATGTTACCTTTGGCCCTTCCTTTGCCCCCCAAAAGCTCCACCGCGTACTCCCCAGCCGCGCGACCGATCTCCATATTGTCGGCGCCAATGAAGCAGGTGTACTTGTCCGTATTTACGCCACGATCGAGGACGATCACGGGAATCCCGGCGTCATAGGCTTGGGCCACTACGTCTGTGAGCCCGGCCGATTCCTTTGGCGAAATGAGAATCGCGTCTACCCGTTGGCGGATAAAGTTCTCCATCTGGGCAACTTGATTGGCCGTCTTGTCCTGCGCATCGGCGATAATGAGTTTCACTTCCGGGTGTTTGGCCGCCTCGGCGCGCAGCCGAGCATTAAACAGCACGCGCCACGGCTCGGTGGTGGTGCATTGGGAAAAGGCGATGCGCCACCTCGCCTCCGGGCTCTTCTTGCCACAGCCCAGACCCATGGCGGCAACGAGCAAAGCGGCGGTGCCCGCTAAGACCAGATGACACGTGTGAAGACGTCGGTGCATGTCATGACCTCCTATGCAGAGCTTGGGATTTCATCTGTGTGCCGGACGATGGCCTCGGAAGAGATGGCGGAACCATTCCCCAAGGCGCCCCTCTTGCAGGAGCACGGCGGCGATGATGATCACGCCTTTGAAAACCAACTGCACGTTATAGTCCACATTGCGCAGCTGCAGGATGTTGTTCAAGAGACCGAAGATGAACACACCAACCAGCGTGCCGACTACCGAGCCGCGGCCTCCCATCAGACTTGTGCCGCCGATAACCACTGCGGCGATGGCGTCCAGCTCCATGCCCGTGCCGGCGTCGGGCTTGCCCTGCCGGTATTGCGCACAATAGAGCACGCCGGTGAGCCCTGCCAGCAGGCCGGAAATGGCATATGTCGCCGTCTTGATGCGCTCGACGTTGATGCCCGACAGTCTGGCCGCCTCCTCGTTGCCGCCAATGGCGTAGAGGTAACGACCAAACCGCAGGTTGCGCAGCGCGAAAGAGGCAATGGCCACACACAGCAGGAACACGAAGCCTGGTACCGGCAGTATGCCGCCAATGCGCGCCCGCAGGAGCTGGAAAGCGGGGGTGGCACCGTCCGGGCCGATGTAGACCTGGTACACGGAGTGGTCCTTGCCGGCGATGAGGCGCGCCGAACCAAGGGCTGCGATCATCATCGCCAACGTGACGATGAACGGCTGCAGCCTGCCTTTGGCGATGATCAGGCCACTCAAAGTGCCCAAGAGCAGGGTGACGCAGGGGACCGCCACAAGGACCGCCAGCACCGAAAATCCCGTACTGGTCTGCGGGGCGAGCCAGGCCACAGCGAGTCCGCCGGCGAGCAAGCCGGCCATAAGCGCCGTGACGACGCGTGCTGCGCGCCATTTGGTGGACAAACGCCAGACTGCGGCACCGGTAGCTGACCCCACTACCAGGGCGCAGGTGGGGACTGTGACATAGGCCGCGGTCGACCACCCGCGCAGCGTGAGCAGCATCGCTGTGAGCGTGGAGCCCAGCGCCATCACCGTCCCTACCGAGAGGTCGATCCCGGCGATGAGAATGACCATCGTCATTCCCACAGCCAAGATACCGTTGTTGGAGACCTGGCGAAGGACGTCGGCTAGGTTGTCCGGGCTCAAAAAGACGTTGGTGCCATCCGCAGCCACCGGTGAGACAGCGATGCCCACGGCAAGGAGCGCCGCAAGCCCTAGGTAGAGCTTGAGTCGTCCCACCAGCCCTAGCAGTTGCTGTTTCCTGCTCACGCGGTCACCTCCTGCGGGAGTGCATGCGGCGAGGCCGCCTCTAAGATGCGTTCTTGCGTTGCCTCTCTGCGCTCGAACACGGCGCTCACACTCCCTTGCCGGAGCACCATGATGCGGTCGGCCAGGGAAAGGAGTTCGGGCAACTCCGAGCTTGCAACAATCATCGCCATCCCTTGCGCGGCCAGGGCGGCAAACAGCTCATAGAGCTCGGCCTTGGCGCCCACATCGATGCCCCGTGTGGGTTCATCCAAAAGCAACACGCGCGGGGAGGTGGCCAGGCATTTGCCCGCTACCACCTTTTGCTGGTTGCCACCGCTGAGTGTCTCCACCGGCTGGTGCAGGCCGCTGGCTTTTATGCCCAGGCGCTGCACAAGGCTCTGCCCCAGATGACGCTCCTGGCGCCGCGAAATCAGGAAAGCCCTCAGCAGCTTGTCCACCGTGGCCAGCGTGAGGTTGTGGCAGGTGGACATGGGCAGGACTAACCCCGAGCGCCGGCGGTCCTCCGGCAAGAGCGCGACTCCATGACGCAGTGCCTGCCGTGGGGAGTGGAATACCACCGGTTTGCCGTGAAGTAGCACCTTACCGCTCGTGCGCAGCGGATGCAACCCAAACAGGCACTCCAGCAGCTCCGTCTTGCCAGAGCCCAGCAGCCCTGTCACGCCAAGAATCTCACCTTCACGCACCTCGAGGTCAATGCCTGAGAGCAGCGGGGATGACCCTGGTGTTTCCGCGGCCAATGAGAGCCCCCGCACTTGCAGCACTGTCTTTTGCCGACGCTGAGGACGATTGGCCTGAACAGCAGCCAGCTCGCGCCCCACCATCATTTTGATGACTTCACTGCGCGAGGTCTCAGCGGTAGGAACGCTCCCTACGAGCTGACCATCGCGAAGGACCGAAATCCGGTCCGCGATTTGAAAAACCTCAGCCAGGCGGTGGGAGATGTAGACGATGGCGATGCCTCGCTGCTTGAGACCAACGAGCACTTCAAACAGGGCGCCAGTTTCGGCCTGGGAGAGTGCCGAGGTGGGTTCGTCCATGATGAGCACGCGCGCGGCCCGTGTTACCGCCCGCGCGATTTCCACTAGCTGCTGCTGGCCGATGCGCAGCTGCCGGACCACCTGGCCGGGTGAGATGGCGATGCGCAGCTCTGCTAGAATATGCGCTGCTCGCTCTTCCATGCGCCTCTGGTCGATGAGCCCGAGTCGATACACTGGTTCTTGTCCCAGGAAGATGTTTTCGGCCACGCTCAGCTCGGGCACAAGGGTTAGCTCTTGGTAGATGATACCGATTCCTGCTTCTTGTGCCTGGCGGGGATTATGGAAAAAGACGGCCTTTCCGTCGAGGAGGATAGTGCCCGAATCTGGCATGAGGGCGCCGCTGAGGATCTTCATGAGCGTTGACTTGCCGGCGCCGTTTTCGCCCACCACCGCGTGCACCTCGCCCGCGTTCACCGCGAGGCTGACGTCCTTGAGCGCCCGCACGCCAGGGAATGACTTGCTGATGTTGACCGCAGCGAGCAGGGGCATGGGAGTTTCCTTAGAGAAAAGCCCGGCTAGCAAGGTGCGTGCAATATATGATTTTCTCGCCTGAAATGCAAGTGCGAACAGCGAGCGATGCCATGTGAGCTCTGCGGTTTGGAGCTTCCCGGAATTTCCTCTTGACGTGGGTGGTTTTTATTGGTATATTTAGCGTCCCCGAACCGGGCTCTGAAGCCGGGAGGACCTCGCAACGTGGCGCCGCATCGCACCAGACGCCACAGAGGAACAGGAGAGGGTATCACGAACTAGGAGGGTATCACCATGGCCATGAAGATTACCGAGGAGTGCATCAGCTGTGGCGCCTGTGAGCCAGAATGCCCGGTGAGCGCCATCAGCGAGGGCGACGAGATTTACGTGATTGATCCTGCCGTGTGCGTGGAATGCAAAGGGCACTACGACAGCCCCCGTTGCGTGGAGGTCTGCCCAGTCGACTGTATCGTGAAAGCATAGCCGGCTGCCCTGTTTGCCTGAATGCGGCATGCAGGCCGCACGGAACCCCAAATGTGCGCGTCCAGTAGGGTTCCGAGCAAAGGTGTCAGAGTTATGCGCATGGGTAGCGTTGCCTCGAGGCATGGCACTCACCGCACCAGAGGCGCTACCCATTTGTTTTTTCCGGATCGGAGAGTCCTGATGCGAGTGTTGTCGGTTCGTTCCCCAATCTCCATTGTCATGCTGAGCGCTATGGTAGCTGCCTGCGCCGTGCGCGCCCAGTCCCCTGGGTTCCTTCATCTTGAGCAGGTGAAGCCAGGGATGAGAGGCGTAGGCAAGACCGTGTTCTGTGGCAGCCAGGTGGAAGAATTCGGTGTCGAGGTTGTCGATGTGATCCGCAACTACTACCCGCAACAGGACCTGATCCTGGTTCGCTTACACGGCGAACGCATTGACTACACCGGCGTGGTGGCCGGCATGAGCGGTAGTCCGGTCTACCTGGAGGGGAAGCTGGCGGGCGCGCTGGCACTGCGGGTGGGGTCTTTCACCAAGGAGGCCCTGGCCGGAGTCACACCGATTGACCAAATGCTGTCGGTCATCGGCAAGGAGAAAGATCGCCGGCTGGAAGAGGTAAAACTTGGGAGTGCTTGGAACCCGTACCTTGAGTTGGCGCTCGGCCTGCGTGACGAAACTGAGGCGGCAGACCTGTGGCAGCGGGTGGCAGCTGCACCTGCTGCCGGCAACGCCATTCCTGTGCCGGTCGCCTTTTCAGGGTTTCGCCGCGAGGTGGTGGACTATGCGCGTGAACCTTTAGGGCGCTGGGGCTTTGTGGCTGTGCAAGGGGGCATGGGAACCGCCGCTGATGCCGATGGCCCGGTGGCCCTGCAACCTGGTGACGCGATCTCCCAGGTGCTCATCGACGGCGACATGGGCATCGACGTGGCGGGCACAGTCACCTGGTGCCATGGCGACACGGTGCTTGCCTTTGGGCATCAGGTGTTCGGAGTGGGAGCAGTGCGCCTGCCCATGGGCGAGGCACGCGTGGTTACCACCGTCCCCAGCCTCATGGGCTCCGACAAGGTCACCATGCTGTCGCGCATCATCGGCACCATTCGCCAGGACCGCCAATCCGGGCTCCTGGGGATCGTGGGTGAAGAGCCGCCGATGGTGCCGGTCCATATTCGCTATCGTAGCCTCAACGGTCTCACTCAGGAGTACAAATTCCGGGTGGCGGTGGCGCAGCAACTCGACACGGTGATCCCTTTTTACCTCCGCATCGCGCTCCTCAACGCTTTGCTCACCAGCCGCCTGGGTGGGGGCGACGTCAGCCTGCGAACGGAGGGCCACGTTTTGCTTGCCGACGGCCAAAAGGTCTCGCTGGACAACTTTTTCACCGGCACGAGGACGGCAGGCTTTTTCTCGCCAAGCAGCGATGCCGTCAAGGCGGCAGATGAGCTGACGGGCGTGTTGGCCGCGCTCATGGTGAACGATTTCCGGGAACCAAAGATTGAGAGGGTGGAGGTCCAATTTAACGAGTGCGCTGGATTCGCCTCGGCAGAGATTGCCGCGACCTGGTGCGACAGGACGGAGGTTGAGCCTGGTGACACGGTGATGCTAGCCATAGAGTTGCGGCCGTTCCAAGGCGAGCGTCCTGTCCGCGTCGTACGTCGGATGACAATTCCCAAAACAGTTACCTCCGGTTCTCTCGCTATTGTGCTTGGCGGGGCGCGAGAGGTTGAAGCCAGCGAACGGCGCCGAAATCCGGCGCGTTATCAGCCCGCGAGTTTCGCGCATCTTTTGTCCCTATTGAACAGCCGGCGCCGCAACGATATGCTCTACGTGCAGCTGGTCTCCCAAGACGTAGGGGCGATGATGGGCGGTGCGCCCATGCCCAATCTGCCCCTCTCAATACTCACCGTGCTCGACTCGCGTCGGATGGCCCAGGGAGGCCTGCTTGTGGGCAGCGTGCTGCATGAGGAAGCAGTCCCCGTTGGGATGGTGGTGAACGGCGGCCGCACTCTCAGGGTACACGTCAGAGGGCGTGCCCGACCTTAGGCTGCCAAGGCACAGAGGTACCGACTGATGCGACGATTGTGCGCGCTGTTGCTCTTTGTTTTTGCAAACGTGGGGTGGACAGCAACTACCAGGTTCGCGGAGTTCTCCACCTATTCCTCGTTGGAAAAGGGGCGCGTGGTAGGTGTGGCGTTGAGTCCCCGGGGTGAATTGACCCTGGCCCCATCGATCAAGATGTTGGCCGAAACCGGCGAACCGCTCATCTGGGCGATGGTGGCCGATGGGCAGGGGAACCTCTACGTGGGGACCGGCAATGAGGGCAAGGTCTTTCGCATCGGGCCAAACGGATCATCGTCTTTGGTATTTGACGCGGAAGAACCAGAAGTCTATGCCCTGGCATTAGCTCGCGATGGTACTCTCTATGTAGCCCCCTCGCCAGGTGGCACAATTGTCCTCATCTCACCTGGGGCTAAGGAGAGGGTGTTGGCCACGTTGCCGTGTACGTACATCTGGGCTTTGGTAGTCGATGACCGCGGAGCCTTGTATGCAGCCACCGGGGAAAAAGCGGGGGTATGGCGCATCGCGCGCTCGGGCGCCGCGGAGCTTCTCTTTGCGCCGGGCGAGGCGCACATTCGCAGCCTTGTGCGTAGCTCTGACGGCACGTTACTGGCTGGGTCGAGCAAGAGCGGCTACCTTTATCGCGTCGGGACAGATGGCGGGGCCTTCACGCTTTACGACTCGCCGGCGGAAGAGCTGCTTGCCCTCACCCTCGGCCCGGAGGGATGGGTGTATGCCGCGGGGGTCAAGCAGGCAAGGCAGCAGGCCGGTGAAGAGGAAGAGAACGGTCCTGCCAGTATTGAAGAGGATGCGGAAGACATGGAAGATGTGGTCTTGCCGCCTGCCCGCATCGCTTCCGCAGGGATGGGGAGGGCCGCCGAAGGGGCCGTCTATGCCGTGGACAAGGAAGGGAACGCCTGGGAGGTGTGGCGGTCGGAACGAGAGTCAGTCCATGCGCTGGCGTGGGGTTTGGACGGACGGCTGGTGGCAGGGACGGGAGACAAGGGCCGACTGCTTGCCTTGAAGCTGGGCGAACAGGCCGCAATCGTCGCTGAAGTGCAGGGCGCCCAGGTCACTGCCCTGGTGCGCGGTGTGGACAATGCGCTTTACGCAGCAACCTCTAACCCCGGGCGCGTCTTCCGCATCGGCCCTGGGTACGAAACGATAGGCACGTATGAGTCTGAAGTCATAGACGCGCGTGTTGTGGCACAGTGGGGGCGGGTCCGCTGGAAGCAGAGGGGCCTCCGCGGCGGGGTGAGATTCTTTACCCGCAGCGGCAATACCAGCGAGCCAGATGAGACCTGGAGCCCGTGGTCAGAGGCATATCGGGATAACGAAGGGGAGCAGATTGCGAGCCCGCCCGCGCGATTCTTGCAATGGAAGGCGGAGTTGCGCGGAGATGGAGACAGCACTCCGGTGGTGAGCGGGGTCACCATCGCTTATCGGCAGAAAAACCTGCCTCCAGAGGTCACCAACCTTGTGGTTTTGCCTCCAGGAGAATACTATCCCCCACCGCGCGAGTCGCGAGGCGAGGGGGAGGCAGACGAGACTGACGTCTCCCCGCGAGGTGTCCGTAGCCCTCGTCAGTTGGGCAAAAGCGAAAAGAAACCGGGGTGGCGGGCGGCAAGCTGGCGATTCTCTGACCCAAATGAGGACTATCTCCTTTTCGACCTCCTTTACCGCCGCATCGGGACGAAGAGCTGGCGAACGCTGACGAGTGGCCTGGACAACAACTACTATTCTTGGGACAGCCGGTTGATGCCAGACGGCGAGTATGAACTGCGCGTTGACGCCACCGATGCCCCATCGAATACGACCGATGAGGCGCTCACCGGCACCCGCCTGTCCATGCCGTTTGTGGTCGACAACACCGCCCCGGAGGTGCCTGTGCTCCGCTGGGATCGCTCTGCAAAGAGGGTTGTCGTCGAGGTGCGGGACAAGTGGAGCAGGCTGGAGCGGGTCGAATACGCTCTGGACGCTGGACAATGGGAGTTGCTGCACCCCACCGACGGGGTGCTGGATTCGCGCTTTGAGGCCTTTGAATTGCCATTGGAGGTAGCACGCGGGCAAGAACGCGAGCTGGCGATTCGCGCCACCGACGTGGTGGGTAATGTTGGGTTTGGGTATCTGACGGTGAAGGGTGAATAGGTGAGAAGGGATTGGCAGAAGGTAATCGACTTCATCGCCACTCGTGATGAGTTCATCGTTACTTCGCATGTGAGCCCTGATGGCGACGCCATCGGTTCGGAGGTGGGGCTGGCCGCGGTCCTGTCGCTGCGAGGTAAACGTAGCTCCATTGTGAATGTGAGTCCCACGCCGGGTCACTACCGCTTCTTGGACCCAGACGGCACCATCGCGCAGTACGACCCCAGCCAACATCTTGAGCTCTTTCGCCGGGCTGGCGGGGTGTTTATTCTCGACATCAGTGACTGGGCTCGGCTGCGGGAGGTGGGTAAGGTCATCAAGGAATTCGATCTTCCTCGCGTCTGCATCGACCACCACAAGCAGACCGACTCGATGGCGGAGGTGGAGGTGATTGACTCCTCGGCTTCGTGCACCGGTGAGCTCATTTTTGACCTCTGCCGGGCGATGGGAGTCACACCGCAGGGGCGACTGGCCGAGTCACTCTACACGTGCCTGCTTACCGATACGGGCTCGTTCCGCTTTGCGAATACCACGCCGGAAGTGCACCGCATAGTTGCGCAACTTGTGGAAGCGGGTGTAGACATTGGACGCGTCTACGAACAGGTATACGAGAGCAGTTCCCCGGCTAAGGTGCGGCTCATGGGTGAAGTGTTGCGCTCGCTGAGCTTTGAGTGTGAAGGGGCTCTGGCCTGGTTCGCGTTGACGCGCCAGGTCTTGGAGCAGAGTGGCGTAAAGACATGGGAGCTGGAGAATTTTCCGGAACTGCCGCGCATGGTTGCGGGCGTCGAGGTAAGCCTCTCGCTTACGGAGCTGAACAATGGCCGCACCAAAATTAGCCTCCGGTCCAAGGGGCGAATACCGGTGATTGGCATCGCTACCGCCTTGGGTGGGGGAGGACACACTTTCGCGGCAGGGGCGGTGGTGCCAGGAACCATAGACGAAGTACTGGAGAAAGTCCTTGGCGAGGCGCGACGGGCCGTGGAAACCTATCGGCAGCAGAGGGCGGAATAGACAAAGGCCTCACGCGAGCGAGTGTCAGGACTCTGCGGCAATGCGGCCGGTTCGATGCTCGGCGGGGTGACACAACGTCGCACAAATCGCGCGTGCGGAGGGGACAAACGGTACGCCGGTTCGCCAGGTGGACTGCCCGGCAGGCTGGTTGGTGGTAGTGCGGTGAGGAGGTCAGGGGATGAACCAAGACCGAGGCAAAGACAGAGCGGCGGCGCTGCATGCTCTGGTTGACGCAGTGGCCAGGGGGGACCTTGTGGAGGTCGGACAGCTGGCGCGACAGGCCGCTGAGTCCGCGCTCAATTGCCACCAGGCCGTTATCCTCCGATACGACCCCGAGCGGCAATGGTTTGTGACAACTTCGATCCTGAACCAGGGCACGCGCTATGCGTATCCGGAGACGACCGTTCCCCTTGCAGAGTGCTCTTGGAAAGAGGTCTTGGCGACGCACGCCATGCTCACCGTGCGGGCCACCGAGGTTCATTCGCCATCTGAACGAACGCTCCTTGGCGACCGCGATGTGGTCGCCTTTGTCTTTCCGGTCCACTGGGGCACGGAGTCACTGGGTGTCATTTACGCCACGTCTGAGCAGGAGAGAGAACCGGAAGAGTACGAACGCGCCGCCGTGGAGGAGGTGGCAACCCTCGTAGCTTTGGCGCTGGAAAGGGCGCGGATTAGCGCCATCGCCGCAGAGGCAGAACAGGCGTCCCGCCAGTGGCGCCAGCGCTACACCCATCTTTTCGCGCACGTGGAGCAGCCGGTGATGGTGGCCGACCTGGCTGCCGATCTGGTCTATGAGGCAAACCCGGCCATGGCACAACTGCTGGGATACGCTGAGGAAGAGCTGCACGCCATGCGCCTTTCCGCGCTGTTTTGGGCCGGGGAAATGCCCGACTGGCGCACGCTCCTGGCTCATGGCTCGGCTTCGACCTCATGCAGATTGCGGCTTAGTAGTGGCGAGCCGAAGCAGGTGAGGATCGAAGCGGCGTCACTTGGGGACCGCGGGGAAGGCCGGTGCCTGTTGATCGCTCACACCGGAGGAGAGGCCGCTGCAAGGGAGGAGCCAGCCCCGGCGCTCCCTGAAATGGCCAATCTCATAAGTGCCCTTGACGAGTCGGGGGAGATAGAGGCGAGCGTCCAGTCTCTTTTTGACTGGCTCGGGAGCGCACTGGGAGCAGCCTTCGGTACCTTGCATGTGGTGCCCGCCCAAGGCCAGGAACTGGAAACGAAGATTATGCGCACCTTTGCGTCCAAGCAGGAGCTTTCGCCGAACGTAGCTTCTGCGCTTGCCCAAGGTCCCTACCATCGGGTTTTGGAGCTGGGCACGGTGGTTGAATGTCCGTCGGTCGCCGCGTCCGGGGACTTTGCGGAGTTGAGACCCGTAGCCGAGCGCGCAGGGTACGATGCGTTCCTCGCGGCACCGCTCACCGTGGCCCAGCGGCGCGTGGGGGTTTTGACCTGCTTCTTTCCGCACGCGCGATCATTTGCCACCGAGCACAAGGAACTCTTTGCCCTCGGAGCGCGGCTTCTGGGGTTCTTGGTCACCTGGGCGGAGCATCAGCGGCGGTTGGAACGGATGGCCTCGGGAGCGCAGACCGTGCTCGACATCGTGGCCGGCCTGCCTGCGCTCCGTTCGGCAGAAAAAATAGCGACCCACGTGGCCGGGCGGTTACAGGGGAAAATTCCGTTTGACTTGTTTAGCATTACCCTCTTTGAACAAGAAGGTGCGCAGGCACGCGCGCTCTGCCTCGCCTCGCCGGCATTGAGCGAGCTGGTCGCGCAAATGTATCGCTGGGAGGCAGTGGCCGATAGCGAACTCGGCTGGCTGCGACCATACCCAGAATTTGAAGGGAGCCGCGCGCAGCTTGCACTCGCGGACAGACTCGGTTCGCGGATCAGCGTGCTCCTCTTGGCCAGAGGAGCCTACATCGGCAACCTGTCTCTGGGCGCCCTGGGCGAAGAAGCGTTCAGCCGCGAGGACGTGGGGTTGTTGCGCATGCTCGCGCCATCGGTGGCGGAGGCACTTGCCGCCAGCGGCGAGCAGAGCGGAGCGGCACCGCAACAAGATGCCAGGTCGCAACCGGAACAAGAGATACTGGGTACGCCCGGACAGACGCCGCCAGAGAAGTCTTTCGATCCTGTAGCCATTGGTGCCGAGCTCAGGCTGGCAATTGAAGAGTTGGAACAGCATTTGGGGCTGCGTGGTTCCGGAGACGAACCTCTGGCTGCCCAGTGGCAGACGGTGCGGAAGGGAGTGGAAAGGCTTCTTTCCGCTCTCGAAGGGCCCGGTGATAAGCAAGGTGCACCGGGCGATGAGGAAGTGCCGCAGCCCGTCTCGGTCTCCAGGCTCATCAATGAGGTGACCGTCGAGCTGCATCGCGCTGGGCGGTTGCGTGGGGTGCAGCTGATGGTGATTCCGGGTCCCGCACTAGAGATCATGACCCGCCCACGGCTCATGGCACGCGCGTTGAAAGAACTCCTGGAGGCCACGCTCGCCATGGCAGCAAGTACCCACCAACCACGCGTGGAAGTAGGCTATCGAGAACAGCTGCTCAACAAGTTCATCTACCTGCGCTACTCCGGACCGGTACTCGACTTGTCTGGTACGCGCGCCGGGGAGGAACGATGGCGGGCGGCAAGCGAGCGCGCACAGGCGGCCCAGCACCTGGTCATGCAGTGCGGCGGCAAGCTCACGGCACGCCCTTTGTCGACCGGCGAGGCGGAACTGCTGATCAGCTTCGCGAAGGCGGCGGCTGTGGGAGATGGGTAGGCTCACGGGGGAGGTGCAGAAAAGAGGGGAAGGAATAGGTGAAAAGAGACTCCAAGGCGAAAATACTCCTTGTTGAAGATGATCAGGCGCAGGCGCGCCTGATGATGCTGGCCATCGCCCGCGGCCAACCGGATTGTCACGTCGACCAGGCGGCAAACGGCAGCGAGGCGCTGGAGATGCTGCGGCGCGAGCAGTACGAGGCCCTCGTACTTGATTACAATCTGCCGCTGATGGACGGCCTGGCGCTCATGCAGGCCATGCAGCGCGAGAAGATCAATGTTCCGGTGGTAATGACCACAGGCGAGGGAAGCGAGGAAGTAGCCGTCGAGGCCATGAAGCGCGGGGCCTACGACTACCTCATCAAACGCCCCGGCTATCTGGAAGTGTTACCGCGGGTCGTAGCGAAGGCCATTGAGCGACACCGGCTGGAGAGCGAACTACGGCGCACCGAGCTCAAGTACCGCACCCTGGTAGCCATGGCCTCAGACGCCATTTTTGTCGAGGACTTGGAGAGCGGCAAGCTGGTGGAGGTCAATGCGCGGGCCGAAGAGCTCACCGGGCGGAGCCGCAGGGAATTGCTCGCCACCACCATGGCAGTCCTCTATCCGCCGGAAGAACAGGCCAAAGTGGAAAAGCTGCGCGCCCAGGCGCTGCAGGGCAAGATCGCCGTGCTTGATGAGCTCCGCCTCTGCCATGCGGACGGACACGAGGTGTTCGCTGAGGTGAGCAGCAGTGTAGTGGACCTTGGCGACAAGCGGGTGCTGCAGACCATCGTGCGCGACGTCACGCAAAGACGGCGCTTGGAGCAGCAGATTCTCCTCAGCAAACAGCGGCTGCAGGCCGCATTCGACGGAATCCAGGACATGATCGCAGTGGTGGACACTCGGCATACTATCATTATGGCCAACCGCCATTTGGCCCAGCGCTGCCAGGTGGCCCCAAGCGAACTTGTGGGCAGACGCTGCTACGAGGCCATTTTCCGGCGCAGTTCGCCCTGCGAAGAGTGTCATGTGCCAAAAGTTCTTTCCCAGGGGCAGCAGCACTTTGAAGAACGCGAGACAGAAGGTGCCATCTTCCAACTGTGGTGTTACCCGATGCCTGGTCTGGACGGCCGGCCAGAGTTAGTGGTCGAGCACGTCAAAGAGGTGACCGAGCAGAAGCGCATGGAGCAGCACCTCATCCAGTCAGAAAAGCTGGCCACCGTGGGCATGCTCTCCTCAGGCATCGCGCACGAGTTGCGGAACCCGCTGAGCATCATCGAGTCGGCCCGCTATTACTTGCAGGAGACCCTCGGCGAGGTCGACGGCGAGGTCCGCGACAAGTTAGAGATGATCCAGCGCAACGTGCGGCGCGCGGCCGCCATCATCAACAACTTGCTGGAGTTTTCCCGACGCTCTGAGCATGAGCGGGAAATGATCGATGTGCAGAGGGTCATCGATGCTACTCTCCTTCTGCTGGAGAAGGAGCTTGCCTCGCGGCACATCAGGGTGGTGCGGGAGGAGGCACATTTGCCACGCGTCTGCTTCAACGTTGATTCGCTGAAACAAGTCTTTCTTAACCTCATACTCAACGCCGTACAGGCCATGCCTGAAGGTGGGGTGCTCGGCATAACTTCCCGTCTCACTCCAGACGGCCAACGCGTGGAGGTGGATATTAGCGACACCGGCTGTGGCATCGCGCCTGAGCAGCTGAAGCATCTTTTTGCCCCCTTCTACACCACAAAACGGGTTGGGGAAGGAACGGGTCTTGGGCTGTACATCTCCCGCTCAATCATGCGCCGCTATGGGGGGGACATTGCCGTGCAGAGCGAGGTGGGGCAGGGGAGCACCTTCACCGTGCAGATCCCCGTGGAGGGCTCCGCCAGTGGCTAGGTCGCAGGAACCCCCTTTTCACCCAAAGGCGTCAATAGAATGTAGCCAGCGGCGCAGAGCCACCCGACAAATGGGTTGATAGTCATCTGGTTTTTTGCTACATTCCCGCATGCAAACGGTAGACAGTGGCCGCAGTAGAGTCACCAGTGACACGTCATGCCTTTTGTCAGCCCATCGCGGCTGAACTGGACCTTTTTGAGAAAGAATTCGGGGCGGCGCTCGCCTCCGATGTTGGTTTGATCAACGACGTGGCCGTGCATCTGGTCATGCATCGAGGCAAGCGTTTGCGCCCTATATTGGTCTTGCTCGCATGCGGGCTCCATGGCGCAGCGCCGCGAAAGGCCTTGACCAAGGCCGTGGCGGTGGAGCTGTTGCACACCGCCACATTGGTGCACGACGACGTGGTGGATGCCTCACTGCTGCGGCGGGGGGCCCCAACGGTCAATGGGCTCTGGAGCAATCGCATCTCCATTCTCATGGGCGACCTATTGTTTTCTCGCGCGCTCGCATTGTTACTGGAGGGGGAGGATTTGCGGGCGCTGCGGCTGATTTCCGAGGCGACCTTCCGCATGAGCCGCGGCGAGCTGCTGCAAGAAGAGCACGGCAGCGATGCACGCCTCACGGAGGAGAACTACTTCCGCATCGTCTCGGACAAGACCGCCGCCCTCTTGTCGGCCTGCTGTCGATTAGGCGCATTGGCAGCAGGGGGGGACGAGCCGCAGCTGGAGGCCATGGCCCGGTTTGGCGAGCATCTGGGCGTGGCCTTCCAGATCCGCGATGATGTCCTGGACTATGTTGGGGAGGAGGCTACCTTAGGCAAGCCCATTGGCAGCGACATTCTCAACAACAAGGTGACCCTGCCCCTGATCCACGCCCTGCGCAGCGCTGCTCCAGAGGAGGCGGAGGAGGTCTTGGCCCACTTCAACTCGGGAGACCGGGGCAGAGTGGAGGCTGTCCTTGCTTTTGTGAAGCGACACGGGGGGCTGGACTACGCGGACCAGCAGGCTGACCGCTATCTCAGTGCTGCCCGTTCAACCCTGGAAGAATACCCGGACACGCCCTACAAACGCGCATTGATGGAGCTGTTAGAGTATGTGGGCAGGCGGCGCAAGTAGTCGACGCATGGGCTGGCGTTGTTTGTGGCTCATTGCCGGGGTCGTCGCGCTCGTCGTGCTTTCTTGCGCGCGGCTCGAACCGGTGCAGGAGACGCGCGTGCTCATGGATACCTTTGCCACCGTCACCGTGTACGACCGCGACAAGGACCGTCAGACCGTGCAGGCCGCCATCGACGCTGCGTTTGCCGGGATGTTGGAGGTGGAACTACTCACGAGCTGCTACCGTGACAGCAGCGAGGTGAGCAAGATCAATCGCGCTGCGCCGCGACCGATCAAGGTGAGCCCGCTCGTTTTTGCGTGCCTTCAGGAGGCACAGCGGGTGGCTGCCCTTTCCGGAGGAGCCTTTGATGTTACCGTGGGCCCGCTCATGCGCTTATGGGACTTTCTCAGCGACCACCCCCGCGTCCCGGACTCTGCGGCGGTGACCGCGCTCCTCCCTTTGGTCGGTTACCGCAACGTCCATCTCGACGATGGGCAGGTGTGGCTCGAACGGGCCGGGATGGCCCTGGACCTGGGTGGCATCGCTAAGGGCCTGGCAGTCGACGTGGCCATCGACTCGCTCCGCGCTCACGGCATCACTGACGCCATGGTGGACGCGCGCAGCAATCTCCGTACGCTCGTGAGCAGGCTGACTGCCGGAAAGCGCCATATCTGGATCCGCCATCCACGGGCCAATGACAAGCTGTTTGCGCGCTTTCCCATGGACGAGGGGTGCGTGGCTACCTCCGGGGACTATGAGCGCTTCTTCATAAACGACTCTGTTCGCTACCACCACATCATTGACCCGCACACCGGCTGGCCCGCGCGTCCGTGCGCGAGCGTCACGGTGGTAGCCAATTCCGCCATGGAAGCCGATGCGCTTTCCACGGCCATCTTTGTATTGGGACCGGAAAAGGGCCTGGCCCTTGCAGAGCGTTTGCCAGGGGTGG
>JAPDPR010000058.1 GCA_034506335.1 candidate division KSB1 bacterium | reverse complement strand
GGAGACACCGCTTCTTGCCAGGTGGGTTTAGCTTGATGGGGCGCAGTTCCTGAGCGACCGACGCGCGTGACGCGGAGAGCAAAGTGAAAACAATGCTCAGTGCGATCAAAGCTTTTCCCGTGCCAGCCTTCCAACTTAGAGTTCCTGCTCAGACCTCAAAGGTTGCCTTCATGGAGGCAGGTCGAGCGTCTAACGCAGAGTGGAGAATGCTCGCGCCGTTGGACAGGTCTCAACAAAGCATGTCTTTGACCGGTGTCGCGGATGGGTAAGGGAGCCACGTAGCTTGGAAAAGCCAGCGCAAAGGCGTTGAGCACACAAGGCTTGTAGAGGCCGCGCATGAGCTATAGACGTGTCTCCACCCCTTCGCCTCGAGGTGCGTAAACATGCCGCAGGGTCCGTTCTCCTAAGAAAATAGCTACGGCTGCTGCACCCAAATAGCGAAAGGAGGATTCGCGGTTTGGCCTTTCCGGCAGAATCGGGACGAGCTGCCGCCGCGCGGGGCGGACCTTAGGCGGCTAGCTCATCCCGGCGTACTAACGATTAGAAACCTTTGATCAGCGTCCCCAAGACTAGGAGAATGAGCCCGACCACCACCAGCCAAAAATTGAGGGTTGTAATGATGCCGATCGCTACCAACTTACCCAGGATTCCCAGGACGCCGAGAATCACGGCGATCCACCAGGTAGTGACTTTGGGCGTGCTCAACTTCATGGTGGTTGCCTCCTTACCTTAGTTCGTGGTTGCATACCTCTCCTTGCCCCGTGGTCAGGAGACCAGTCCAGGAGACCGCGTTGAAGATAGTGTGCGTTGGCCTTTGCCATGGGCGCAGAGGGCAAAGGTCGGAAGGGTCACGCGCTCTGCTAGTGCAAGGCGACAATCGCTCTGCCAAGTGCCCTTTCAGCGTCCTGATGACGACTTGCTCAGTGCCTGCTTGATAAGCCCAATGATCGCCATGAGGACGCCGCCGCCCACGCCACCGCCTAATACACTGGAAATGACGGAACCAAGGTCCAGGCCACCCGTGCTTGTACCGGCGCCAAGGGCCGCAAGCAACTGGCCACCAAGACCCCCGCCGACAATGCCGAGAATTGAGTTCAAGACCGGACCAAGGCTTTGCTTCTTGAGCAGCGCGCCAGCGATGTTGCCGCCTGCCGCGCCACTCAGTAGTTGCAAGATGAGGGCTCCGAGGTTCATTGCTTTCTCCTTTTCTGTTGGTTCAAAACCGGTGAGCCAGAAGAGACACGCCAACTGATGATTATTCCCTTTTCCTCCTCACCTCTTAGTTCACTCAACAATAGACTCGGCTACGCTGGGGCCACGTGTGCGCCTACCATAGCGCTTAGTGTAGTGCTTGCGGAAGAGTGTGTCAGCATCTACACTAGGCCCTTCGTCCTCGTGGGGGGGCAATGCAGGGATGAGGGACTATTTTGCACTGTACCTCACCGCCTGTCGGAGCAAAGGACATGTCGGCTTGGGAAAAGAGCCTTGGGCTCCGGCGAGATCCTCCCTTTACTAATAGTTTAACACCTACGCAGTCAAAAGTCAAGCACTTTTTTTTCGATTCCACATCACAAGTTGCCTTTAGGCGAGCGCTATTTGTCCCAGCACTTCGGCCTACGCCTGAGGCTCAGAAAAAGACTTTTGCAGATTCGGAAAAATAGTGTTATCTTATTCTACACCAGGCGGAGCAGACTCTGAAGCGCACCGCCAACGTAGCAAGGTGAGGGTACAAGGGACGATTCTTAGGCAGGACAACGCGCGTAGTCTTCATATGCACAGTGCGGGTGTGATGACATTACTTTGCTGTGCCGCTACGCTGGCATCTGCTCCCCAGCGGCCGTTGCACATGGTCGCAAGGGGCCAGAATTTTTGTCTCCTCCAATGGACCGCACCCGCGCTCCGATTTGAGCGCCTGCAAGACAACGGTCAGGAAGTACATATTCCCGTACTCGGGGATCTCCCTCTGGATCTTGACCACGGATCTCTGGCTCTTCCGACCACAGGCATTGCAATCGAAATCCCTACGGGCGCCAAGGTCACGTTGCTCATCGAGGATAGCAGCACCGTTGCGGTTGCGGATGGCTTCCTTCTGCCGTATGCTCTCATGGTACGGGAGCAGGGTCCTGAGGGTGTCGATCGGATTAGCTATCGTTTCGTGCCGTCTGGCCCGGCCGCCCAGGAACCCATTGTTCAGAGGTCATTCGTCACGCTTGACGGCACAGCCACCGTGGCTGGCCACCAGCTTCTTCGAGTGGCAATGCATCCGCTGCGGTACGACCCTACAAGGAGGAGCGCTCGCCTGCTTACGCGGGCACGCATCCGCGTGGAGTGGGAGGGCCAGTTGGCACGGCACGTGTCGGTGTCTCCAGCTGACGATGTTATGCGGGTGATTCAGGCCATGTGCGAACGGACCTTGCGGCCTGAGTCGAGGGCCCGAAGCGCAGGGGTCCGCGGTGACTATGGCTGGTATGACCCCACCAGGCCCTACTGCAAGCTCCTGGTGGTGGACCAGGGACTCTACGGTGTGCGGGGGTATGACCTGTATGCCGTAGGGGTGGGGGCCGAGGGTATCGCCAGCGCTTCGCTGCGAATGTACCATCTCGGCAATGAAGTGCCAATTGCCGTGTTCGACGGCGACGACGGGAGCTTTGATGCGCAGGACCTGCTGATCTTCCCTGCGCAGCGCCGGCGGGGCGATAGCACTTACTATGCCGCAGCCTCAGACAGCAATGTTTACTGGCTCACCTGGGGTGGCGCACCCGGGCTCCGTCTTTCGTCGACGCCATCGCCGCCGGCAGGCCGCCCGGCGCTCCGGTGGTTTGTCGACACCTGCCATGTGGAATACGATCGCCACTACTACTCTGGCGATTCTGACGCGGAGGTGCATAACACCTTCGCCACCCCGGGCGAAGGGTGGATTTGGCGTTTTTTCAACCCTGGAGATTCATTGCGCGTGGATGTGCCGCTGACAGGTTTTGCGCCCGAGGGGGATAGCCTGCGCCTCATGGTGCGCCTGCGTGGTACTACCCTTGACCCCGTGAGTCCAGACCATCATGCCCGGGTGTGGCTCAACGGCCGCCTGGCTGCCGACGTCTGGTTTGATAATCGCCAAGACTCTACGGTGCGCGTGAGCCTGCCGGCGTCTGTCGGGCGAAAGGCCAGCGAGGTGGCCATCGCCTCAGTGGGCCGAACCGGCGCCACCATTGACCAGTTCTACCTGGACTGGATCGAACTCATATACCCGCGTAGGCCTGCGGCCGTAGATGGCCAATTCGTCGGCCTGCTTCCCGCTGCTGGCGATGTGGCGATCCAAGGCTTTGCCGGCGATAGCATAGTGGCGGTGGATGTCACCAATGGGCGGCTCCTCACCCAGGTGGGTCTTTCCCACGCGTGGTGGGCGCGGTTCTCACTTCTCTCAGCCGGTTTTCACGACGGGAATCGCGCGGAGTTTTGGCAGGACGAGCAGTTAGTCTGGATCGGGGGGCGCGGCCACAACCTGGTGGTAGTGGACCACCAGACCGGGCGCATTTTGGACAAGAAGCATTTTGACACGTATGCTTCTGCAGCGGATGCGGATAGCATGGCCGCCTATGTGGAACGGCTGCCCTCTGGTACTATAGTCCTGGTGGCCATTGCCGACGAAGGCACGGTGGGTATGACCGAGCGCGCACACAGCGCTTTGCAAAGCCTGGGTAGCGCATTGACCCGCCAGGTGGGTGTGCGCGGCTCTTGGGCCCTGGTGGGTCGGAAGGGTGCCACACCAGGTTCAGTGCCCGAAGCGCTTGCTCCTGCATACTCTGGCCCCGCACGGCTGAGTGAGGTCATAGACTTCCCCTCTGGCGGGCCTTCCGTCACGGCCAGCTTTGGGAGTACATGGTCGGGTGACGCGCAAGTGATGGCAGCTGACAGAGGTGCGCTGCGGAGACCGGCCCGGCTCGTGCCGGACCATCCCTCGCAGTTGCGCGCACCCACCAACGGTGCCGACTATCTCATCGTCACTCACCCGAGCTTTGCCGCCGCGGCTGAAGCGCTGGCCGCGTTCCGCCGACAGCACAACGGATTCGCGGTGAGCACTGCTTTTGTCGAGGACATCTACGATGAGTTCACCTACGGCCTGGCGGACCCGGCGGCCATTCGCCTGTTTGTAAGCCACGCAGCAGGTACCTGGCAAAAGCGCCCGACCTTTCTCCTCCTCTTAGGCGATGCGTCTTGGGATCCGAAGCGCCTGCTCCCCGAGACCGAGAAGACGGACTTCGTGCCCAGCTTTGGCAATCCCGTGAGCGACGCCTGGTTTGTCGCGACCGACGGCCCAGATGACCTGCTGCCGGACCTTTTCGTGGGTCGCATCCCGGCGGAAACCCCAGAGCAGGCCATGGATATGGTGCGCAAGATCATCGCGTACGACTCTGACCGCAGCCCGGCACCGTGGAAAAAGCACGTGCTGCTCATCAACGGTGGGTTTGATGCATGGGAACAGCGGCAGTTCGGCGAGCAGTCGCGTTTTCTGGTGGATTCCATCATAGCCAGGCCCCCTGCCGCCTGTTTGCCTACCATCATCAGCAAGACCACCACGGGCTATTTCCAAGGTGAGCATCGGGAGGATATCCTGGCAGCACTGAACGATGGGGTGATGTGGACCAATTTTGTCGGCCATGCCGGTACTGGTACCTGGGACTTGATGTTGAACAGTTCTGACTTGCTGGACCTTGGCAATGCGGGGCGCTACACATTCGTGACCAGCATGACTTGTCATACGGCGCGGTTCGCCAATCCGTACCAGAACTGCTTTGGGGAAGAATTCCTAAGGATGCCCCGGAGCGGTGCGGTGGCCTTCTGGGGAACCACCGGCTGGGGGTACCTGTTTCATGACCACGTGCTGGTGACAAACCTCTTTCGTGCTGCGCTGCTGGATACCGTTCACCTTTTGGGGCAAGCCACAACCTTGGCAAAGCTCCGCCTTTGGGAGAATCTGGGAGGTAGCCAGTTCAGTCGAAACGTGATTTTGCAGTACACGTTGTTGGGCGACCCGGCCACCGACCTGGCATTGCCTTCCTTGCCTGATTTGGTAGTGACCCCTTCGGACCTCCTCCTCGCGCCCTCCGAACCGAGCGAGGATGACTCATTGGTGCAGGTGCGCGTGCGCGTGCATAACTTTGGGCTTGCCACCGCGGAGTCCGTCGAGGTAGAATTGTGGGGGCGTTCGCCAGGGACAGGCGCATTTCAGATTGAGAATGCACGGCGGCTGCCCCCCATGGGCTGGCAGGACTCAGCCCTTTTTGTCTGGAGCCCGCGTGGCCTCAGCGGCGCCTTCGAGCTGGAGGCAGTAGTGGATCCGGCGAACCGGGTGCAGGAAACAGTGGAAGCAGACAACCGTGCCGCCGTGCGGGTAGCGCTGCGGGCGGCCCAGGTGGCGTTGCTCAAACCTTTCCCCTACGCCGTGGTAACAAAGACCCCAACCCTTGAGGTCCTGACCCCGCCTAATCCTGTCTCCCCGCTGCTGTACGTCGAGTTCGAAGTGGACACCACGGCGACCTTTGGCTCTGGAGCTCTGCAGCGTTCGCCGGCCGTGGTGCCCGGCGTGCTTTCCACCATTTGGAGGCCCTCTTTGTCGGTGGACGGGCGTTACTTTTGGCGAGCCAGGGCGGTGTATCAGAACGGACCAGGGCCCTGGCGGGAGGCGTGCTTCACCTTGGATGCGCAGCGGGGTGGATTGTGCTGGGAGCAGCGCTTTCCTTTGCCGAGCTCAGATACACCTATGGAGGACACAGAGCCTACTCCGGCGGGCATGCAGTTGGGGCGGACGCTCCTGCCTTTGCGGGTCGAATCAGCGGGGTTCCATGATGGGCAATATGCCCGCGTGTTGGTCGGGGGAACACCTGCCCTGGCGCAAGGGAGAGGCCACAACGTGGCGGTGGTTCACCCGGGGACCGGCCAGGTGCTGGCCGCGCAGGCGTTCGATACCTACGAGTCGTCGAGCGAAGCGGACAGGATGGCAGAGTTTATCAGTCAGGTGCCAGAAGGCATGATCGTACTGGCAGCCATCGCCGACGAAGGAAGCCAGAGCATGACCGAGCTGGCCTATGCTGCGCTGGAGACGATCGGCAGTGCGCTCTGTCGCCAGGTGGGCGCGCGGGACTCCTGGGCCCTGATCGGTAGAAAAGGGGCGACCCCGGGAAGTGTGCCGGAGCGCTGGCTCGCCGCTGGTCACGGCGTTGTGGTGCTCCAGGATACCCTCGTGTTCTACAAAGCACGTGGTTGGGTGACTTCTCCGCTCATTGGACCCGCTGTGCGGTGGCAAAGCGTGGAGTGGGAGCTTGAGCAGCCCCACCTGTCCACAACCAGCACCGTGAGCGTCGAGGCCTATGAGCGAGCGACCGGAGCCTGGCTGCCCGTGGCGGTTGCTCCAGGAGCTCAGGGGGGCTGCGATTTAAGCCTGGATCACACTCGCTTCAGTCAGGTGCGGCTACGCGCGGAGCTGGCCACCAGCGATGGCCGCTGGTCGCCTGCGCTGCGATGGTGGCGAGTGCATTTTGCGCCTGCACCCGAACTTGCGGCGCTCCCTCTCCGGGTAGCACCGTCAGGGCGGGTAGTAGCTGGTGACCCGGTGCAGTTGGAGCTGGAGGCGCGCAACATCGGTTACGCACCGGCGGAGAAAGTGGTGGTCTGGTGGACGCAGAGCTATGGAGGCGTAGAGCGCATTTTTGCCTGTGACACTCTCTCCCGTGCGCTGGCGCCGGACAGCACAGCAATCATCAGGCGCCTCTGGCCGACTGCAGGGCTGGGAGGAACCTATCTACTGAAAGCAAGTATCGACCCCTCCGACCAGATCATCGAGCCGGTGAAGTTCAACAACATTCAGACGACGGTGGTCGAGGTGGCAAAGGACTCCGTTCCCCCACGCATAGCCCTCCTGTTTGACGGCCGACCAATTGCCGCTGGCGACTTTGTCAGGTCCCGGCCGTATGTGGTGGTGCAACTGTTTGACAACAGCGGAGGCGCCCTCAGCGATACCTCGGGCCTGGATGTCTCTTTGGATGGAACGCGCCTGGCGTTTTCGGCTGGTGAACCGCTGTTGCGGTTGCTGCCCCCCGGAACACATGACGACCCATCGCTGAAAGGTTCCCTGGTGCTGGAGCCAGCTCTTGCTCCGGGCAGGCACACCATGGAGGTGGTATTCACTGATCCGAATGGGAACGCGTCGCGTTCTCGCGCGGAATTCCAAGTGGCGGAGCGCTTTGAGCTCCGCGAGGTAGTGAACTATCCCAATCCTTTCCGCACGGGGACGGATTTCTGTTATGTACTCACCGCACCGGCGGAAAAAGTGGAGATTCGCATCTATACCCTGGCGGGGAGGCTCATCAGAACGCTTGCGCCCGCGCCGAATGAGGCGGGCTTCAACCGCCTGCACTGGGACGGCCGCGATGAGGACGGTGACGACATAGCAAATGGTGTCTACCTATACAAGCTCAGCGCCGTGCAGGAAGGGCGACAGGTTGCAGTGATCGGGAAAGCCGTGGTGGCCAGATGAGCGGCGGTGGGTCACGCGGGACGTGTGCGTTGGGACAGCACGATGGCTGTCATGTGCACAGCGGGTGATCGAGGGTGAGGATCCTTTACATTTCCCAGTACTTTCCCCCGGAGGTGGGGGCCACGCAAAACCGCGCCTACGAGATGGCCACGCACCTGGTGCGCATGGGGCACGAGGTGACCATGCTCACGGAGGTGCCCAACCACCCCAAGGGTATTATCCATCCGGACTACAGGCGCAAGTTGCTGGTGCGGGAGCGTGTAAACGGGGTCGATGTGGTCCGCGTGTGGGTCGTGACCAGGCCGCGTAAGACGTTCCTGACCCGGCTGGCCTTTTACCTTTCCTTTGCCCTCATGGCCGCCGGGGTGGGGGTATGTTTGCGCAGGCGTTACGATGTGGTTTTTGCCACGTCGCCGCCCCTGTTCGTTGGCGCAGCAGGTTTGGTCATTGCCCGCGCACGGCGCGCGCGTTTCGTGTTCGAGGTGCGCGACGTGTGGCCGCTCTCGGCGGTGGAGCTGGGCGAGATTCGCAACCATGCCTACGCCCGCCTGGCTGAAAAACTGGAATTCGCGCTGTACCGCCACGCGCTGGCCATCCCGGTGGTGACCAAGGGGATTCTGGAAACCTTGCGGCAACGGGGCGTTGATGAGAGGAAGCTCGTGCTCATCCCCAATGGCACCAACACCCAGCTCTTCTATGACCGCGGCCGGCACGCGCGAGCCGATCTGGGATGGGGCGATGAGTTCGTGGCCATGTATGCCGGAATTTTCGGCATAGCCCAAGGGATGGAGGTATTGTGCGAGGCGGCAAGGCTGCTCAAGCACAGAGAGGACATTCGTTTTGCCTTCGTGGGTGAAGGACCGGTGAAAGACCAGGTGCGGCAACTGGTGGCGCAGTGGGACTTGCGCCAGGTCCAGCTGGTGGACGAGGTTTCCCGCGAGCGCATGCCGGAGCTCCTCTCTGCGGCGGATGCATGCATCGTTCCGCTCAAGAAGAAGCCTCTGTTTACCGGCGCATTGCCCTCCAAGATGTTCGACGCATGGGCCTGTAGCCGGCCGGTGCTGCTGGCGGTGGACGGCGAGGCGCGACGAGTGCTTGAAGAAGCCCAAGGCGGTTTGTTCGTGCCGCCCGAGGATGCCCAGTCGTTGGCTGAAGCCATTCTTCGCCTGGCGGCGGATCGCGACCTGGCGCGGAGATTGGGGGCAAACGGCCGCCGCTACGTGGAACACCACTTTTCCCGCCAGTCACAGGCCCAGCAACTGGCCAACCTATTGGAAGGAATCGTGTCATGAGCCTTGAGGTTCGAGCCCTACTGTACCTTTATGTGCTTTTGAGCGCCCTAGTGATGGCCCTGGCCCTCGTCCCCCTGTGTCGACGGTTGGCGTTCCATTTTGAGGTGCTCGACCGTCCCATATCCCACAAGCAACACGAACGCCCCATGCCCCTGCTGGGAGGGATCGCCATCTATGCTGCCTTTGCGCTGACCGTTGGCTTGAACCTGGCCCTTTTCTTCGCGCTTCGAACCCATCTATGGGTGGCGAAGTACCTGGGCGCGTTGGTGGAGCAGGTGCCCCATCTTCTTCGCGTGATGCCGAAAGTGGTGGGCATCCTCGTCGGCGCCACGGTGGTAACCGCATTGGGCACGGTCGATGACATTGCCGGCATACATTTTTCCCCCCGCCTGAAGCTCGCAGGGCAAACCCTTGGTGCAGCCGTCGCCATCGCGGTCGGCATCAGGACGAGCTTTATGCCCGGCGTGGTCTTGGACTACTTCATTTCGGCCGTCTGGATCGTAGGGATCACCAATTCGTTCAACCTGTTGGATAACACCGATGGGGCAGCGGCGGGCATCGGTGCAATCGCCGGAGCAATCCTTCTTTTCGTCGTTGCGCTGCAGGGACAGGTGTTCACCGCGCTGATGCTCGCGGCGCTGGTGGGGGCCTTGTTGGGTTTCTTGCGTCACAACTTTTACCCTGCCACAATCTTCATGGGCGATGCAGGGAGCCTTTTCATCGGTTACGTGCTTGCCTGTTTGACCCTGGTCGGCTCATACGTGGTCCCTGGTAGCCCCGGGCTGCTGCCCGTCATCTTGCCGCTGCTGGTGCTGGGCGTGCCCCTGTTTGACACCTTTTCTGTCGTGTACATCCGCCTGCGCGAAAAGCGCCCCATTTGGGTGGGCGACCGCTGCCACTTTTCCCACCGCCTCATGGACCTGGGGATGTCGCCGAAACAGGCCGTGCTGTTTCTCTACCTGGTCACCTTTGGCGTGGGACTTGGGGCAGCACTCCTGCCAAGCCTCAACTATTGGCAGAGTGGCTTAGTCTTGGTCAATGAGCTGGTTATCTTTGCCATCATCGTCTCCCTGATGCACATTGGGCGAAAGGGAAGGGCATAAGGCACGGGAATCTGAACGGGAAAGGAAAGCCTATGCGGATCTTGGTCACAGGAGGGGCTGGGTTCATTGGCTCGCACCTTTGCGAAGAATTATTGCGCCGGGGCTACGAGGTGTGGGCCATTGACGATTTGTCCACGGGCAGCCTCAAGAACATTCAACATTTGCGCGATAACCCCCGCTTTCACGTGGCGGTGGAGACCATCCTCAACGAGACGGTCATGGACCGGCTCGTGTCTGAATGCGACATCATCTACCACCTGGCTGCCGCCGTGGGGGTGGAGCTCATCGTCAGCCACCCGGTGGAGGTCATCGAGACCAACATCTTGGGCACGCACGTGGTGCTCAGGCTGGCCAACCGTTACCTGCGCAAGGTGCTGATCACCTCCACCTCCGAGATCTACGGCAAGAGCGAAGCGGTGCCCTTCCGCGAAGACGATGACCGGCTTTTGGGGCCGACTACCAAGAGTCGCTGGAGCTACTCCGCCTCGAAAGGGATCGACGAATTTCTGGCCTTGGCCTACCACAAGCAAAAAGGGTTGCGCACGGTGATCGCACGGTTGTTTAACACCGTGGGGCCGCGACAGACAGGGCGCTATGGCATGGTCATCCCGCGCATGGTAGGTCAGGCCCTGCGCGGAGAGCCCATCACCGTGTACGGCGATGGCTCCCAGGTGCGGTGCTTCACTTACGTGGCGGATGTGGTGGATGCGCTGATTGCCCTTGCCGAACACCCCAAGGCCGAGGGGCAGATTTACAACATCGGGAACAACCAGGCCATTACCATAAGCCAGCTAGCACAGCGCATCAAGGAATTGTCCGGGTCCTCATCGGAGATTGTCTACATCCCTTATGACCAGGCCTATGAGGCGGGGTTTGAGGATATGCGCGTGCGCGTGCCGGACCTGACCAAGATCAGGCAGCTCATCGGTTATCAACCCAAGTTCGGTTTGGACGAAATCCTGCAAAAGGTCATTGCCTATACCAGGGAGCAGATGAAAACGGAAAAAACCGCCTGAGGTTGCTCGCCGGACCAAGAGGGTTCGGGCGCTGCCAGTGGGGTAAGGTCGGTGCCAGAAAGCGCTCTCGCAGTGGCGGGGCAGCGAGGCAAGAAGTCGTCGTCCGCGCTTACCGGGGTCGGTCTTGTGTTGTTCAGCGCCCCAAGGTGAACAGCGTTTTTGCCACCTTGCCGACGGCGATGATGCCCACCGCGTCCAAGCCTATGGCCACCACCCCCAAGGCGCGCACCCCCACGGCAATGACCCCAACGGCAAGGTAGCCCAGGGCCACAGCCGACACGCTCACCAGTCCCGCCCCGAACACGCTCACGGTGAGCAGGCCGATACCGGCGATGCTAACCCCCGCTACGCCGACGGTTAGGAAACCTATGGCACAGAGGCCTCGCGCCGCGAAGATGCCGATGGCTATCACTCCCGTCGCTTTGTTCCCAATGGCCACAATGCCCCGGGCATGACGCAACGCTCCGGCCACCTCTTGCGGGCCGATGTTGATGCTCAGCAGGGGAAGACCCAACAGGCGTCGCGAGGACTGGTACTCATGAGGCTGCAGTGCGAGGTTCGCCGCAGTGCTGCGCAATCCCTCCAGCAGCCGGCGCAGACGTGACCCCTTGCCTGGGGTGCGCGAACGCGAACCGGTTCTGTCTGACCCACGGGTGGGCATGGCGATCTCCTTTCGCCTCGTCCACAAACCTCTGCGGCCGAAGATCAATCGCTCCAACAAGCGAAGATTTCGTTCGCCGCACAATGTACGCAGGTGGTTAGAGATTGTCAAGGCCTTTCTTCCCGGGAGTCCGCGCGGCGAGACTTTTCCGCTTGATTTTCCTGCCTGATTTTGCTATTTTGCAATGAGCGCTGACCCCCGGCGATAGGCACGGGCTTTTTTGTATCAGGTGAGGTAGAACTGTGGTGCCTTCTCAAAGCAAAGCGCAGAAGTACGAGCGCGAACTTGCCGAGTACGCATCTCGCCTCCGCGATCTCTTTGCCGAAATGACTGCGGACCTGCGCAAGTCGGAGCACTTGTATCGCTCAATCGTGGATGGCGCGGCAGATGCAATCATGACCATCGACCGCGACAATCGGGTACTCTCTTGGAACAAGGGTGCCGAAGAGGTGTTCGGCTACACGGAGCAGGAGGCGGTGGGCAGGACCCTTGAGGACCTCATCATCCGTCCCGATGTGGGCGCCTCGAGCGACTATCTGAACAGCCAGATCCGCGCAGGCAAGACGGTGCGCGTGTACGAGGCGGTACGTTACACCAAGGACGGCCAGCCGCGCAATGTGCTCATTTCGGCCACTCCCATCCTGGCTGAAGATGGAACCGTAGAGTTTGTCTCCCTTATATACAAGGACATCACCGAGCAGAAGAAGGCGCAAGAGCAACTCATCCAGTCCGAGAAGCAGGCCACCCTCGGCGTCATCGCGGGCAGCATTGGGCACGAACTCAACAACTTGGTGAGCGGGCTGATGGTGGAGGCGCAGCTGCTGCTCCGTCGTGCCGAGAATCCGGAGGAGGTCCGCAAGATCGGCCAGCGCATCCTCTCCCACCTGGACAAAGTGGCCTTGCACGGACGCAACCTCCTGTCCCTCAGCAAGCCCATGCGCCCCCGGTTGCAGAGCATGGACCTCAAAGAGGTGCTCGAGGATACTACGGACACGCTCGTGCTAAGCGGCGTGCTCAAACGCTTTCGCATCGAGAAAAAGTTTGCCGAAAACCTCCCTCCGGTCTGGGGCGATCGTGGGCAGATTGAGCAGGTGATCCGCAACCTCGAGATAAACGCGGCGCACGCCATGAAGGCTGATGGGGTGTTGACCGTTTCCACCGCGCTGAGCGAAGACGGCAATTTTGTCCGCATGGTGATCCAGGACAACGGCGAGGGGATTCCGGAGGAGATCAAGGACAAGATCTTTGAGCCGTTTTTCACCACCAAGGCGGAAGGGCAGGGCACTGGCCTGGGGTTGCCTATCGTCAAGCAGATCGTGGAGTCGCACGGCGGTAGGTTCTATCTGGAGAGCCAAGTAGGGGTGGGGACGCGCGCCATTGTGGAGATACCGGTGGCAAAGGGGGCACGACCCTCATCGGGCGGGAGCAAGGCGTGACCGCCAGGCTGGTGGCAGGCGCACAAAAGGAAGCGGTCTGTGTGGCGCTTGGGTGAACTGGCAGCCTTGGCTACGGCCTCCTGCTGGGCGTTGGGCACCACGCTCTTCGGCGAGGCAAGCAAGAGAGTGGGCGCCTTCACCACCAATCTCCTCCGCATTCCTTTGGGGGCGATCCTTCTGGTGAGCACGCTCTTCCTGACGCGCGGGGTCTTCTGGCCCACCTGGGCAACGCGCGAGCAGGTCACCCTTCTGACGGCCAGCTCCTTCCTGGGCCTGGTGATCGGCGACGCGCTGTTCTTCCGTTCCGTGGTAATCCTCGGGCCGCGTCTGGCCACGTTGCTGAGCACGCTCGCACCTCCGGTGGCTGCGGTGGTGGCGCGAATTCTGCTCCATGAGCGACTGACACCTTTGGCTGTGGCGGGCATGGTAGTGACGCTGGCCGGCGTCGCCTGGGTTGTTGCCGAAGGGGCGCCAGGAGGGAGCGAGCGCGGCCAGGGCCGCACGGAGGGTGTGCTGGCCGGCGTGGGTGCGGCCGTTGGCCAGGGCGTAGGGCTGGTCTTATCGAAAATAGCAATGGGCGACACGCTGGATTCCCTTTCCGCTACTGTGATTCGCGTGACCACCGCAGTTGCTGGGGTGTGGCTTGTTGCGGCGGCCGCAGGGCGCGCGAAGGCAGGAGTGAAGGCTCTGCGCAATCGCCAAGCGCTGGCCTTCATGATGGGCGGCGCCCTTGTCGGCCCCTTCCTCGGCATCTGGCTGATGCTCACCTCCGTGAAGTTGACCGCCACCGGCGTCGCCTCCACCCTCATGTCCACCACACCGCTCCTCATCATTCCCGTGGTGCGCGTCGCATACAAGGAGAGGCCCTCGCCGCGCGCCTGGCTCGGCGCCGCGATCGCCGTCGGCGGCATTGCGCTCCTGTTTCTCAGCTGATGGGGCAAGGCCCCGGAGAGGATGGGAAAGGAGGCCAAGCTAATGCGGACTTGGACAAAAGCCCTGGTCTACCTGGGGGTTTTCGCAGTACTCCACTTCCTCTTTGACCTCACCCACTGGCCGTTTCTCGCCCCTTTTTGCGGCGTCAACGAATCAGTCTTTCAGCACCTGAAGATGGCCTTCTGGGCGTACCTCGTCGCGAGTGTGGTGGAAGGTGTGGCGGGCAAGAGGTCAGTCCGCGACAAAGCCGCCTTTTGGTATTCCAGATTGGCATCTGCCGTGGTCGTGCCCTGGCTTGTGCTCCTTCTGTGGTACGTGGCACCTGCTCTTGTGGGCAGGATCGAACATATGGCCGTCGAGCTTCTTTGGGCTACGGTGGTCACGTACCTCTCTGGGATCATGGGCGGGATGTGGGACAAGCACCTGGAAAGGGCCACGCCTGCGCTGGGTTTTCGGCTTTGCGTGATCGGTCTAGTGATAGTCTCTACCGTTCTTTACGTGCGATTCACCTATAAGCTCCCTTGGCTCGGCCTTTTCGTCGATCCTAGGGGCATATAGGAGAGGGGGAACGTAGTGCTCCCTCGGCAGCACAAGTGGTTCGTGGGTCACACCAGCAGATCCGGTTTGCCTTGGAGCGGCTTCCAAGGCACTTTTTACTTCAGAGCTGGCATGTGGGCTTGACACCGGTCCGCTGCCTCGAGCCAAAATCAGAACTGATGTGGTGATATGTTCGGGGCTGGCTCCTTTGAGCGCGCATTCGGAAGAATCCTCAGGGCCCTCTGTTCCCCGCCCTTTCCTCATCTACCCATTTCTCCCTTTTGGAAGGAGAAAAGTGCTTGACATTCGCCCCCCAAGAAGGTAAATTTGAGCCGCCGCGCCTGTGCATGAGATGCATCGCGGACTTTCCACCCAACGTGTGCATATTTTGTGATGGCCCTGCGCACGATGACCCTGGGCAAAGGGAGACGGACGAACGCGTGCGCACCGAACTGCGGGCGCGTGGCTATCGCGTCGTGGTCATTCGTCATGATCGAGATCTCCAGGAGCAGATCAGGCAGTACCCGGAAGTGTTTGGCCGTGTTGGCTCGTAGGTAACCGCCCATGAATCAAAGCCGCTTTTCCTTGCGCCAGAGGGGGCGCAGCTTTCGCTACGCCTTTCGAGGGCTGGCGATCTTGGTCCGCGAAGAGCACAACGCCCGCATCCACCTGGTGGCGGCCGTCGGCGTGATCGCGGCCGGAGTGCTTTTCCGCCTGTCACGTTGGGAGTGGGTGGCGGTGACCTTTGCCATCGGCCTTGTTTTCTCGTTCGAGCTCCTGAACTCGGCCCTGGAGCGTCTGGCGGATGTGGTCAGCCCGGAGCGCAGCGAGGCCATCGGCAAGATCAAGGACCTATCAGCTGCCGGGGTGCTCATGAGCGCCCTGACCGCCCTGGTTATCGGCTTGTGGGTCTTTGTGCCAAAGATTGTGGCATTGTGGTAGGGGAGCCCAGTGGGACCAGAGGGGACGCGGGGCAAGACGCGGAGTATCGCCAGGTCGGGGAACGGCCAGGCACATCATCACCCGGGGGCTGTCGATAACGGTTTTGCGGATCTGGGCTGCTCGGGCCGACGAATTTGTCGCCGAAAAGCCTGTTCTGCTCACCTCTGCCGGCCACAGTGCCGATGTGCTTATTGTGAAGCTTATGTGGGGTCCAAACGAGCTCCGGTTCACCTTTGACACGCTGGGCAGCCCTCAGCAGCTCGCCGGCATGAAGACATTGACGCAGGCTGCAGAAGGGAACTCAAAGGGGCTTGGCGGAGCCAAGATGGCTGCGAAGCAGGAGGTTGAGCGAATCGTGGCTTTGCCGGCACGCGCCCGCAGAACGCCATGGCACCCACGCTCCTGTTGCGCAAGGGGAAGGTGGTGACGACGCTGGACACCCCAGGCGGGCCGCGCACTATCTCGGCGCTGGCGCAAATCGCGGTGAACGTTGTTGGCTTTGGGATGAGCATCGACCAGGCCATCGAGGCGCCGTGCTTTCATTGCGAGGGGCGGACGATGTACGTGGAAAGGCGATTCCATGCCGCGGTGGTGACAGAGTTGCGTAGGCGCGGCCATCCTGTGGAAGTCAAAGGCGATTACGACGTCTTCTTCGGGGGAGCGCAGGGGGTCCTTGATCGACTCCCGGCAAGGGCGGTTGCTGGGCGGCGCCGACTCGCGACGGTTTGGGGCGGCGGTCGGATACTGATGGGAAGCGGAGCAGGCGGATGTCAGGTTTCGAACTCTTGCAGGGCACAAGGCGGTTTGTGATTCTAACCGAGGGGAACACGCACCCCACACCTGGCAAAACCGCAGCCGGTGTGGTCCGCTACCGGCGCGACGAGGTGGTGGCTTTAATCGATTCCACTCAGGCAGGACGGGACACCGAGGAGCTTCTCGGCGTGGGCAGAGGGATTCCCATCGTCGCCTCGCTGGAGGAGGCGATGCGCCTGAAGCCGGACACGTTGCTCATCGGCATCTCGCCGGCCGGGGGACAGCTGCCGCCGAGCTGGAGGGAAATCATTCTCAAGGCTATCGACTACGGGCTGCACGTGGTTGCCGGCCTGCATGTTTTCCTCAACGATGATCCGGATTTTGCGCTCCGGGCCAAGCAGCGCGGTGTGTTGCTGGTGGATGTGCGGCGCGTTCCCGATGACTTGACTGTGAACAAGTGCCGCGCGCCGGAGCTGCCGTGTTTCCGCGTCCACACCGTAGGCACCGACTGCAATATCGGCAAGAAGGTCGTTGCCCTGGAGATCACCCGCGCCATGCAGGCACGCGGCCTCGACGCAGTGTTTGTGGCCACCGGACAGACCGGCATCATGATTTCGGGCCGTGGGCTCGCTCTGGATCGCGTGATCTCCGATTTTGTCGCAGGGGCGGCCGAACGCCTGGTTCTGGAGAACGCTGCCCACCAGTACTTGCTCATCGAAGGCCAAGGAGCCCTGACTCATCCTCTCTACTCCGGCGTGACGTTGAGCATGCTGCATGGGTTTGCTCCGCAAGCGCTCATTCTGTGCCACGAGTATGGGCGCACCATCATGCGGGGCTCCAAGAACACGCCGGTGCCGCCCATGGACAAGGCGGTCGCGCTTTATGAGGCAGTGGCGGAACCGGTGTTTCCGACCAAAGTTGTCGGCATCGCGTTGAACCTCCGGGTCCTTTCCAGGGACGACGCACGACGCGAGGTCGAGCGAGTGGAGCAGGAGACCGGCCTGCCTACAACCGACGTGGTCAAGTTCGGCCCGGACAAACTGGTCCAGGCCATTTTGACGTACGAAGAGCAATGGCGGGGGCAACATCCTGGGCCCGGTCCGGCGCCCGGCTCGCCCCACCCGAACTCAACGTGAGGACCAAGCCATGGCGAAGTGGAAAGATGTGGTACTTTTCTTGTACGGGAGGGGCTCATGGTACGGCGATCCGCTGGCCGAAGTGGAAGGGCTGACTGAGGATCAGCTGTTTTGGGTCCCTGGCGACTGCTGTCTGCCCATCATTTGGCATGTGGGGCACATCGCCCACCGGGAGCGGGTGCACATTGGCAAATTCCTCCAGGCCCTGCCTGAGCCGGTGGTGCCACCACCCTTCCGGGTGTTCGGCGCAGAGTGGACCCCGGTGGAGCAAGTCAGAGGTGCGGTGACCTCGGTGCAGGAGCTCTTTTCGTGGGTGCGCCAAGTGCGGCAGGACAGCCTCACCTACATCAGCACCTTGGAAGAGGAGGACTTTCATTCTGCCGCACCCACACTGCAAGACGAGATGACCGTGGCACATTGGCTGCTCAATACCGCCGCCCACACTGCGCTGCACATTGGCCGCATCCAGCTCTTACGCGCCCTGGTGGAGGGCAGGCAGGAGCCGCCGTGTTAGCAGCTCGCGCACACAGGTTCGGTAGAGTTCGCGTGCACAAGGACGCATGAGGCGGATCATGATGCACCGAGAAGGCGCTGTTAAGACGGAGCACTCAGACGTTGAGCAGGGGGCAGAGGAGGCGCGCTCGGCCGGAGAACCCACTTCTCGCGAGGAAGGCTTCAGACGGGCACTCCGCTTGGAGTACCTGACCGTCGGCTACAACGTCGTCGAGGCGGTCGCTTCTGTGCTTGCCGGGAGGGCCGCGGGCAGCATCTCCCTAGTGGGCTTTGGCCTGGACAGCGTCGTGGAGTCTCTGTCCGGCTTGGTGCTGATCTGGCGCCTACGGAAGCACGGTGCGGAGGCCGAGGAAGAAGAGCGCATGGAGCGGCGTGCCACACGCTTTGTGGGGGTCACGTTCCTGGTCCTCGGTGTCTACGTGTTGGCGGAATCTATCCGCAAAATCATTCTGCAGGAGAAGCCTGAGCCGTCGCCCTTTGGCATCGCCATCGCCTCGCTTTCGGCAATCGTGATGCCCATCCTGGCGCGGCAAAAGTTGCACCTGGGGCAAGCGCTGGGCTTGCGCTCCCTGGTTGCGGATTCAAAAGAGACGTTTGTCTGCATGTGGCTTTCATTGGCGCTCCTGTTGGGACTGCTGACAAACTCCCTTTTTGGCTTCTGGCTTTCGGACCCCCTGGTGGGTCTGCTCATTGTCGCCTACTTGGCAAAGGAGGGTATTGAACTCGTGCTCGGTGAGGAGGACTGAGACTCAAGCAGAATTCTCGACGTGAGGCTTTGAACAGGATCAGTGAGTGGGAGGTGCCTATGTGTTCGAAGGCAAGACGGCAGGGGGTAAGGCGGAGCCTCTGCTTCTGCGCCATGGGGATTGTTCTGACGCTGGGGCTCATGGGTGTGGCTTCTTTGGGTGCGCAGGTTGCTGTGGAGGTGGAAACGGGAAGGGTGTGGACCGGCTACAACGACGTGCGCGTGCCCAAGTCCACGGGCACGATGCTCTCCCTTTCAGACCAGTTGACATCCACCGCAACGAGCTTTGTTCGGATGCGCCTGAGCTACCAGTTGGCGCCGCGGCATACCCTCAGCCTTTTGGTGGCGCCACTCCGACTCCAAGGCGCAGGCTCCCTTCCCACGCCGGTAATGTTCGCCGGCACTTTCTTTCCTGCAGATACTCGCCTCACTTCTCGGTATCGCTTCGATTCCTACCGGCTGACCTACCGGTACGCGCTGGACGATGCAGGGGCGGTGCGGGTGGCGGTGGGGGTCACGGCCAAAGTGCGGGACGCGGCAATCCGCCTGGAGGCGCCTGGGCTCAGCGGGGAGACCACCAACACTGGCTTTGTGCCGCTCCTCAGCTTCCGCGCCACCTGGCAACCTTGGGCGCGGCTGATGCTCGTGGTGGATGGCGATGCGCTGGCTGCCCCACAAGGGCGCGCGGAAGACGTTCTCGTAGCGCTGGTGTATGCACCGGCGAAGAAGCTGCAACTATATGGCGGTTATCGTCTCTTGGAAGGGGGCGCCGACGTGGAGCAGGTGTACAACTTTGCCCTCTTTCACTATCTCGCTCTCGGTGCAAGGTGGAACTTCCGATGACTGAGGAACAGACGGCTGGGCGCGCTCGACCAGAGTTCCCCACGTTCAAGAGCCTGACGTTGGAGGACCGCGCTGTTCTGGAGCCTGTGCTGTGGCAGTGGCAGCCCCAGGCATCGGAATACACGTTCACCAACCTTTTCATCTGGCGAGGCCGCTATCGGGTCAGCTGGTCATTGTGCGGCCCCTGGGTGCTGTTTCTATGCGAGGATCCCCACAGGGGGCTGTGTGGTCTGCAGCCCGTGGGTTCTGACCCTGAGGAGGGCGTCGTTCGAGAGTTCCTTCGGTGGATGGCAGAGCGCGTGGGTCCAGCGCAGGCCCGCATAGTGCGGGTTGAGGAACGGTGGGCGAACGTGCTCCAGGGGGCCGCGGACCTTATCGTTGAACCCGAGCCGGACCAATTCGACTATGTGTATCGGACCTCAGATCTTGTTCAGCTGGCGGGGAGAAAGTACCACAGCAAGCGCAATCATGTGAACCGGGCCCTGCGGGAGCTCAATCCCGTCTACGAGCCCCTCCAGGACCGCCACGTGCCGGCGTGCATGGAGGTGGCGCGCAAGTGGTGCGAAGCGCGGCGCTGTTGTGAGGACCTGGGGCTTTTGGACGAGTGGGACGCGGTGCGCGAGGCACTGTGCCATTTCTCTGCGCTGCGCGCGGAAGGGGGCGTGGTTCTCGTCGACGGAAAAGTTGAGGCATTCGCCATCGGCGAACCGCTGAACAGTGAGACGGCGGTGATCCACCTGGAAAAGGCCAACCCAGAGATACCCCCGCTCTTTGCGCTCATCAATCAGCAGTTCTGTGCCCACCGCTGGGCCGAGGTGCCGTTTATCAACCGGGAGCAGGATTTGGGCGATCCCGGACTCCGGCGGGCAAAGGAGTCCTACCATCCTCACTACATGGTGCGCAAGTTTCGTGTAAGGTTGGGGTGAAGAAGGCTGGACAACCGCCTTGTTCTCAGCAGGTTCCCCTGAGAGGGGTCCTTCTTCTCCGGGTGTTTTACGTTTTCACCCTGGCGGAGCAGACTGAGGAAAGGGTCCATAGCACCCGCAGGGGTTATGTTTGCGTTATTTGAACTGAGATTGGTCAATCCCCGCCCATCGGCCGGTTGTGACGATGTCATTTCGGTGTTGACCTGCCTTGCTCCAGGGACGCCTTGAACAACTGGACCACTTCACTCCAGGAGAATACGGGGGTTGCCCAAGGTGGACAAAACCTCTCGTTCCCGGGGTTTACGAATAAGTAGAGATGGGGCACTGCATATCTGAGTATCTGCATGACATGGATGCGGTCATCGACAAAGTGCGTGATTTCAAGCTGTCGACAAATACCCTCCTTTTCTTGCCGTTCCCTGCAGAACACGACATGTTCAGGATCTAGGCCAGTACGAGAGAAAAACTGAAAATCATGAAGCCAGGCAAATGTTGCCGCTTGCCTCCTTGGTCCTCCCTTGGACACAATCCACACTCGTCCCTCGCAGAGGGAGACGATCTCGCTGATCGCTTCGACCACGCCCTCACGAGCCGCCGCGCTATCGTTGGGGTCGTTGAAATCGGGATTCTCACCGACAAACCACTTTCGGTTCTTCACGATTACGCCACCAAAGTCAGTGCCGAAGTTTGGCTTCATGTGCTTCCTCCTGTTCGCAGAATTACCCAAACGATCGAGGCCAGGGGATACTATGGACCCGCCCCTGAAACGCAGCGCTATTCTAGTTGTCCGACTATGTCTCTTCACCGTCTTTTGGCTTTGTACGAAATTGTGTTTGATCCTTGACGGAAAACCCTTTAGAAAGGTTGTGGGTCCAGGGAGAAGCGGTCGTGGTGTGGGATGTATGGGGCCGTGGGTCATCGAGTCGTGCAGCAGGGAGGGATTCACCCTGCTGAACCCGATATGTTCCCGACTTCGAGCCGGCGAGCTTTGCCTACAGCGCTCACCGTCATCGCCATCGTGACGGCGAGCACGAAGCCTATCTAGCTGCCAGCCCAGATCATCCAGCCGGAAGTTGGTAGGGACGCCGGGAATGCCGCCGTAGCAGCCGCCATCACAAGGAGGAACATGCCAACCTCGTGAAAGACGGGTGTCTTCATCCCCCTCAGGCGTAGTGCAACGACCCCTCCTACAGTCAGCATGAAGGCCGTCCCGATAAAGACCAGCCAAACGCTTGCCATAATTTCACCCCTCCTTTTGGGTCTGTAAAAAACATACCCTGGACAGACATCTAATGTCGGCCTAGCGGCTCGCGCTTCAGCGGCACCCGGAGCATGGCGGCTGGAAGCGCTTGTTAGGACGACCTTCGATGGGGAAAAGATGGAGTTAAATCTATTAGAAGTTGGATGTAACCGTATCCGTTGTCTGTTCTCAGGCAATCTTCTTACTGACGAAAGCCCGATTTTTGTTGATTAATTTTATCAACACCTCGTCTCTTGCACCTGCTAATGCCAACTCAAAGAATTGTGCAGCCTCTTCATATCGCTTGCTTTTAGTCATTATGACGCCAGCAAGGTTCAGCAGAGCGGGATCGCCGCCCGACATTTGAAGAGCACTTGTGAGAACATCTACAGCAGCCTGCTTTTC
>JAPDPR010000057.1 GCA_034506335.1 candidate division KSB1 bacterium | reverse complement strand
AAAGGCCGCGCGAGTAGGAGCCGACGCTGCCCTGGTTGTTACTCCCTCGTACTACCGAAGCCGCATGACCCCGGAAGCACTGACGCGCCATTTCTTAGCCGTCGCCGAAGCGGCACCGATCCCCGTACTCCTTTACAACATGCCTGCCAATACCGGAGTCGACATGACGCCGGAGACGGTGCTGGCAGTTGCGGAGCACCCCAATGTCGTGGGCATCAAGGATTCAGGTGGAAACTTGGTAGCCATGGCGGAAGTATGCCGCGCCGCGCCGGCTGGGTTCTCGGTTCTTGCTGGTTCGGCTGGGTTTTTCCTGGCGGCGTTGAGCGTGGGTGCGGTAGGAGGGATTATGGCGCTTGCGAACATTGCCCCAGCCGAATGTTGCGCAATTTGGGAATGCGTGCGGGGTGGAGAATGGAGTGAGGCACGAAGGCTGCAGTTGCGTCTCGTACGGCTCAACGGTGCGGTCACCCGACGTTGGGGGGTGGCAGCGCTCAAGCAGGCAATGGACATGATCGGCCTGTACGGGGGGCCGGTGCGGCCGCCGCTGCTGCCCCTGAACCAGGAACAAGTCGCGGAGTTACGCCTCTTGCTGCAGGAAAGCGGCGTGATGCAGGGGGTCAGCAAGGAGGGTGCTGAAGATGGGGTAAAAGATGGAGGGCGAATGCGATGAAAGGCCGAGCCTTGCTTATGATACCGGGCCCCATCGAGTTTGAGCCCGAGGTTCTGGCGGCGACGGGCGCTCCTACTACGAGCCATGTGGCGCCCGAATTCATAGCTGTCTTTGCACGGGCGCTGCGAAGGATGCGCGAAGTCTGGCGCTGCCCCTCAGGCCAGCCATTCGTCGTGGCCGGGTCGGGCACGCTGGCGATGGAGATGGCTGGGGCAAACCTGATCGAACCTGGCGACAAGGCGCTTGTGCTCTCGACCGGCTACTTTGGCGCCCGTTTTGCGGACCTGCTGCGCCGCTATGGAGCAGAGGTCACCGTGCTTGAGGCTCCGGTGGGAGAGACCATCGACCCTTCTGAGGTAGAGCGGGCGCTCAGAAGGCAGCGCTTCAAGCTGATGACCATCACGCATGTGGATACCTCGACCGGCGTTTTGGTGGATCCTCAACCCTTGGGCGCCCTTGGCCAGGAGTACGGCGTGCTAACGGTCGTGGACGGCGTCTGTTCACTGGCGGCCGAGGAGCTGCGGCAGGAGGAATGGGGTCTCGATGTGGCGCTTACCGCTTCCCAAAAGGCCATTGGCGTGCCACCCGGGCTGGCGCTGCTCATGGCAAGCACGCGGGCTCTGGAGACCTGGCGCACTCGTCGCAGCCCAGTGGGAAACTACTACGTGGACTGGGGCAACTGGCTGCCCATCATGGAGGCCTATGAGGAGGGCAAGGCTAGCTACTTTGCCACGCCGGCCGTCAACCTGGTGGCGGCCCTGGAGGTGAGTTTAGGCCAAATCCTCGCTGAGGGAATGGAGGCGCGTGTGGTTAGGCATCGGGCGCTGGGCAAAGCTTGTCGTGCAGCCGTGCAGGCCCTGGAGTTGCGCCAGGTACCAAGGTGCGAGGAATGTGCGGCCTCAACCTTGACTGCGCCATACCTGCCCGAAGGCGTGGCTGCGGCAGAGCTCCTTGCTCACGTGAGAAGAGCGGGGGTGATCCTCGCCGGGGGCCTCCACCCCCAGCTCAAAGGGAGCTACTTCCGCATCGGCCACATGGGGGCCACTACGCGCGGGGACATGCTCGCCACCGTGGGCGCGCTGGAACATGGTCTGCGTGCCTGTGGCTATGCCTTTGAGCCGGGAGCAGGCGTGGCAGCTGCCCAGCGGGTGTTGCTGGAAGAATGGCAGGCATGAGGGAAGGATATGAAGCAGATCGCTCGACAACTGGACCTGAGGAAGCAGATTGTCGGCTGGGACCACAGGGTGCCCTTGCTCAATGGGCGGACAGTCCGTTACGTGAACCTGGACAACGCAGCCACCACTCCGGCCTTTTCAAAGGTGGTGGAAAGCGTCCAGCGGTTTCTTCCCCTTTACGCCAGCGTCCACCGTGGCGCGGGTTTCAAGTCGCGCTGGAGCACTGAGGTCTTTGAACAGGCCAGGGAGATTGTGGCGCGTTTTGTGGGTGCCAACCTGCGCCACGACACAGTCATCTTTGGCGTGAACGCCACCGGCGCCATTAACAAGCTCTCCTACCGGTTGTGTCTGCCGAAGGGTTTTGTGGTGATCAGCACCCTTCTGGAGCACCACTCCAACGACCTGCCCTGGCGGCGGCGTGCACAGGTGGTGCGCGTGCGCGCTACTCCCGACGGCCGCCTGGACGAGGAGGATTTTGATCGACAGCTCAAAGCTCATGCCGGGAGGATTGGTCTGGTAGCGGTCACAGGTGCCTCCAACGTGACCGGATACCTTCCCCCCATCCACCGACTGGCGCGGAAGGCGCACGAGGCTGGAGCCGAAATCCTGGTGGATGCCGCGCAACTCGCGCCTCATCGACGCATCGACATGAAGCCTTCTGATGACCCTGAGCACTTGGACTATGTGGTACTCTCGGCGCACAAGATGTACGCCCCCTTTGGCAGCGGTGCCCTCATTGGTCCCAAGGCGGCGTTCATTTGTGGCGACCCGGAATACTGCGGCGGCGGCACGGTCGAGGCGGTGACCATCGAGCACGTGGACTGGGCCGATCCCCCCGAGCGCGACGAAGCAGGGACCCCCAATGCCGTGGGCGCGGTGGCGATGGCAGCAGCAGCCCAGGCTCTTATGGATATCGGCATGGAGAAGGTCGCCGCGCATGAGGAGGAGTTGACCCGCTACGCTCTCACCAAGCTTCGCCGCATCGCAGGTGTCAGACTCTATGGCGAGACGGACCCAGCAAAGGCGGGCGAACGCGTGGGTGTCATCCCGTTTAACATCGAGGGGGTGCATCACGCCTTGGTCGCCGCTGTGTTGGGTTACGAAGGGGGCATCGGGGTGCGCAACGGCTGCTTTTGCGCCCATCCCTACGTGGTACACCTTCTGGGACTGAGCCGCGCCGAGGCAGAGGGGTGGCGCCTGAAGGTACTGAGCGGGGACCGCAGTACCCTGCCCGGCATGGTCCGTGCAAGCTTTGGCTGCTACACGTGCAAGGAGGATATCGATCGCTGGATTGAGATGGTCGAGCGCATCGTTCACCGAGACTTTGCAAGGTACGAGCTCAATCCGGGCACCGGCGAGTACTCGCCCCTCGGCTTCAAAGACCCGATACCGAAACTTTTTGAGTTGCATGAACTCACCCGGCGGTGAGCCGTAGTGGGTAGGGGTTTCGCGAACGTGGAAAAGGCAAGGAGGAGAGGTCGCAAGATGCCGGTTCGGCACAGTACCCCAACTGTCGCAGGCGATGCAGCACAACTCCGCGGCCCAATGGCATTCAAGCGTGGGGAGCAGGTGCTGTTTCATCGTCTTCACAAGGTTCTGGCCCTGCAACACGAAGGGCAGACCCTGCTCATACGTTGCGCGTCCCGGAGTCTTGTCAACCGCACGGTGTGGACGCACGAGACGCACATGCACCAGCTGGCGGAAAAAGAGCACAGGGAGCCCCCACAGACCACTGTGGAGATCACGTTCTGGTCGGCGGAGGTGTTCCGCGTGCGCTTTGGCTGGAGCCGGGTGGAGGAGGGTGACTTTCCGCCACCCCAGGCGCGCATGCTCGTCGGAAAGCCGGAGCCCCATGTGCCTGTGGAGGTCCGCGAGCGCCCGAATGGGTGGGATGCACAAACCCCAGCAATGACCCTGCACATCGACCGTGAACCTTTTCGCCTTTGGGCCTCTGACGCACAAGGCCGACTCTTCTGGCAGCAGCGGAAAAGCGAGCTCTTCACCGCGGACATTTTTGATATGTCCTTGGCTGAACTTCCGGGGCGGCATGCCTGCTTCGACGCTTTCGTGCTTCACGGCCAGGACGAGGTCTACGGGCTGGGCGAGCGCTTTGAGCACGTGGCGCGGAAAGGGAGGCCGGTAGATTTTTGGAACAAAGACGCCATCGGTACCAGCACGCCACGGAGCTACATCAACGTGCCGTTTCTCTGGTGCACCCAAGGGTACGGACTGTTTGTGAACAGCACCGCCCGCTTGGAGTGGGAAATCGGCACCATGGAGGCCTTTACGTTGGGCCTTGGTGTAGAGGACGAAGAGCTGGATTACTTTGTCATTCACGGACCTACCCCCGCCGATATTTTGCGGCGCTACTGTACCCTGACCGGCTTTGCCCCTACGCCGCCCGTGTGGAGCTTTGGTCTGTGGATGAGCCGCAATAGCTACACCTCATGGGACGTGGTCCACGAGGTCGCAGATGGCCTGCGCGCCCGACGCATCCCGTGCGACGTCCTGCATCTGGACTCGTACTGGTTCGAGGAGGATTTCAATTGCGACCTGCGTTTTTCACCGACGCGCTTCCCCGAGCCGGAGAGACACATGGCCCAACTCCGGCGGCAGGGTTTTCGCGTCAGCCTCTGGCAGTACAATTTTGTGCCACCGCGGGCAAACAATCCCAACTACATCGAGGGAGTACGGCGGGGCTATTTTGCGAAAGATCGCAAGGGAGACGTGTTCCGCCACCCTGCGCATCTGGAAGGGACGTGGCTGGATGACGCGATCATCGACTTTTCCAACCCCGAGGCGGTGGAGTGGTACACAGCGCAGATCAAGGGGCTGTTGCACATGGGGGCCTCAACCATCAAAGTGGATTTTGGAGAGGGTATCCCGGAGGAGGCGGTCTACGCGCGCATTGCCGGCCGGCGTTTTCATAACCTTTACTCGCTGGTCTATGCCGCTGCCATCGCTCAGGCGGTGCACGAGGTGACCGGAGAGTGGATCATCTGGGCGCGCAGCGGTACAGCAGGTAGCCAGCGATATCCCGTACACTGGGGAGGCGATAGCCAGTGCAGCTTCTTTGGGCTTGCGGGCACGGTGCGGGGCGCTCTAAGCATGGGCCTTTCAGGGTTTCCGTTTTTTTCGCATGACATTGGTGGCTTCATAGGCAGGCCCGACCCGGAATTGTACGTGCGCTGGGCGCAATTCGGGCTCTTTTCCAGCCATGCCCGCTGTCACGGCGCGGGAAATGACAACCCTCGCGAACCGTGGACTTTTGGCGGCGAAGCAGAGGAAATCTTCCGGCAGTATGCTACCCTGCGCTATCGTCTTCTGCCCTACATCTATGACCAGGCCAGAAAGTGCTCGGCCACCGGAAAGCCCATGGTTCGCGCGCTCGTCATCGACTATCCCGAGGACCGCAACGTCTGGCACATTGAGGATCAGTACCTATTCGGCGACTCTTTGCTGATCGCACCCGTGCTGCAGCCGCTGGCAGAGACCTCGTGGCGCGTCCTCTATTTGCCCGCCGGCACGTGGTGGGACTTTTGGACCAAGAAAAGAATTCGCTCGCGGGGCCAGTGGATCAAGCGGAGGATTGACCTTCGCACCATGCCCATGTATGTCAAAGCGGGCAGTATCATACCCTATGGCCAGGAGCGCCAGCACACCGACAACCAGGTGGGTCCGGTAGTGTTACTCGAGGTCTATGGCGGAGCGGACGGTCGCCTGGAGTACGACGACGGCGAGAAGCAGGCCACGGTCACATATCGCCAGGGACGCGTGCAGGTAACAGGCCTTCGCCCCAGGCCCAAGGTCAAGCTTTATGTATAAGCTCGGTGATCAAATCGACGCCAGGGGCCTGCGTCAGCTGGTGGGGATGGCCGCGCGGAGAATTCGGCCCTTAGTGCGGGTAACGCCCCTGGAGTATTCCGCGTGGCTCAGCGATATGCTCGGCTGCAATGTCTTCCTCAAGCTGGAGAACATGCAGATAACCGGCTCCTTCAAGGCGCGGGGTGCAGCCAGCAAGTTGCTTTCTCTGCGCCAGGATCAACGCCGGAATGGGGTGGTGACGGCATCTACCGGCAACCATGCCTTGGCTGTGGCCCATATGGCAGAAAAACTAAGCATTGGAGCTACCATCTTTCTCACCGAGGACGCAGCGCCGCAAAAAGTCGCTGCCCTGCGTCGATATCCGGTCACGCTGCGGTTTGCCTGCCTCGACTGTGCCTTGACCGAGCAGGAGGCGCGCAAGGAGGCTACACGCACGGGTTCCGTGTACATTTCACCGTACAATGACCTCGAAGTGATAGCCGGTCAAGGGACGGTGGCAGTCGAGCTGGAGAGAGAATTGGGCCGCGTGGACTATCTGTTTGCCGCAGTGGGAGGCGGCGGTCTGGTTTCCGGGAGTGCCGGCTACCTCAAGGGGCGCAGGAAGGCGGTGCAGGCAGTAGGGTGTCTGCCCAGCAACTCGCCCACCATGTACGAATGCATCAGGGCCGGCCGCATTGTAGCCGTCCCGGTCTACCCCACGCTCTCGGACGCCACTGCTGGCGGCATTGAACCTGGCTCTATCACTTTCCCCTTGTGCCAAAAGCTGGTGGACCAGTGGGTGCTGGTGAGTGAAGAGGAGATCGCGGAAGCGATACGCAGTGTTTTCCGGGAACACCGCCTGGTGGTGGAGGGGGCAGCCGGCGTGGCGGTGGCCGGTGCTCTCAAGTACCTGAGCGCGGTCCACCCACCCAAAGAGGCGAACGCCGTCGTCATTCTCTGTGGCGGCAACATTGCCGTGGACCGCTTCCAGGAGATCGTGTGCCGATGAGACTGCGTGCACTTTGCGCGGTGACGGTGCTTCTGTTCTCATGCCTCGCCGTCGGTGCGCAGGAGCATTTCCAGTTTGCCTGGCTGACCGATCTGCACGTGGGCGGAGGCACGGGAGCAGAAGACCTGCGGGCGGTGGTGGCCGACGTCAACAGGCGACGTAGTTGTCGCTTCGCAGTGGTCTCGGGAGACGTCAGCGAAATGGGCGCCACCGCTGAACTTCGCTTGGCAAAGCGGCTCTTGGATAGTCTCCTCGTTCCCTACTTTATCATCCCCGGCAATCACGACACCAAGTGGTCGGAATCTGGATGCACAGCCTTCTCGAGGCTCTGGGGCAGCGAGTGCTTTTCCTTCACTCAGGGCGAGTATCACTTCATCGGCCTGCACCAGGGCCCAGTCATGCGCATGGGTGACGGGCACCTCAGTCGGGAGACCTTGCGTTGGGTGGACTCTGTGCTGGCAAGGATACCTCTGGAGACGCCGCTGATCGTGGTCACCCACTACCCCATCGATGAGTCCGTGGACAACTGGTATGAGCTTCTCGATCGACTCCGACAGCGCGACGTCCCGGCAATCTTGTGTGGGCATGGGCATGCGAACAGGGCGATGGAATTCGAGGGCATTCCAGGGGTGATGGGGCGCTCCACCCTGCGCGGAACGGGGCAGGCCGGCTATACCATCGTCAGGGTAACCAAGGATAGCCTCATTTTCTACGAAGCCATGGTAGGCGTCGCTGAGTTGCGCCAGTGGCATTTGCTGCCGCTACGCCGCCGAGCGCAAGAGCCGCGGTCCCGGCCCATACGTCCGGATTTTGCGGTGAACGCGCAGTACCCCGACGTTCGGCCCGTGTGGTCGTACCAGGGTCCATGTACGATCGCTGCTCCGCCTGCGGTGGGCGAAGGCGTAGTGGTCGTCGGGGATGCCGGGGGAGTCATTCACTGCTGTGACTTGGCTATGGGCGAGGTCCGCTGGAAGTTTCAGACAGGGGGACCCGTTCATGGGCGCCCAGATATTGCCGAAGGCTGCGTGGTGTGCGGCGCCGGGGACAGCTGCGTCTACTGTCTGCGCACATGCGACGGAAGCCTTAGATGGCGAGTCTTTGTTGGCGCGCCGGTGGTTGGCTCGGTACGCATTGAGCACGGAGTGGTTTTTGTGGGTGACGGGCACGGCGCCATGCATGCGTTGGAGCTGGCTTCGGGCAGAACGCTCTGGACCTTCCGAGGAGCTGGGGGGTTCATCGAGACGCGCCCACTGCTGTACCGTGGCAAGGTGATCTTCGGTGCTTGGGATGGTTACCTCTATGCCGTGGACGCCTCCGGCGGCAGAGAGGTCTGGCGCTGGCAGGGTGGCAGGCCAGGACGGCTCTATTCGCCGGCGGCCTGCTGGCCGGTGGCCGCAAAAGGGAAAGTGTTCATCGTGGCCCCAGATCGCCACATGACCGCCCTGGATGCTGAGTCCGGACGGGAGGTCTGGCGCACCGGCCGGCATCGGGTACGAGAAGCCATCGGGCTTTCCGAGGATAGCTCGCGCGTGTACGTGCGCTGCATGGTGGATACCGTGGTGGCCATAGCGAGTGCGGCAGAGGCACCAGAGCCGGTGTGGCTTTCCCCTTGCGGTTACGGGTACGACATCGCCCCGTCGATGCCTGTGGAGCACGAGGGACTGCTTCTTTTCGGCACGAAGAACGGGTACGTCTATGCCCTGGACGCGGCAACAGGTGCGGTGGCGTGGCGCCATCGGCTTGGCGTCACCGTGGTCAACACCGTCACCCCAGCCGGGCACAGGAAGCTGGCGGCGACTGACGCCGACGGCAGGGTGGCTTTGCTGGCATGGTGATGTGGAGCAAGAGAGGGTTCAGACACAGGTTACTGAGAACAGACAAGGGTAGGATACAATGAGCAGAAATGGTGGTATGCAGGTGGGGGTGTTTCACCCCTCTAAGGCTTTGTATCGTTTCACCATTCTCCTATTTGTAGCCTCGCTGTCGTTCGGGAGCTATTTCGCGTACGACATCGTGGGGGCCATTGCCCCGTCCCTGGTGGAAGAGCTGGGCGCGGCGCGCGGCACCGTGGGCACCATGTACACCATGTACAGCGTGGCGGCGGTGCTGGCGGTCCTGGTGGGTGGCATGCTCGTGGACAAGCTGGGCACGCGCAAGGCGAGCGTCATGTTCTCATCGCTGGTCTTCCTTGGTGCGGCCATCGTGTGGCAGGCACGTTCGTTGCCCCTCGTCTTCTTGGGGAGATTCGTGTTCGGCGCCGGTTCTGAACCACTCATCGTGGCACAAAGCGCCATTCTGGCCCGATGGTTCAAGAACAAAGAACTGGCCCTCTCCTTTGGCATTACCCTCACCGTGAGCCGCCTTGGCACCCTTTTCGCCTTCAATACCGGAGAGCTCATAAGCGGCTACTTTGGCAGCTATCGGTATGCTCTGCTTGTGGCAGTCATTGCCTGTGCGATTTCGCTGGTCGGCAACTTGTTCTACGTGGTAATGGACAAGCGTGGGGAACGGATCCTGAAGCTGAAGGAAGAAGGCGCCGGCGAGCGGATCGTGTTCAGCGACATCAAGGCATTCGGCGCCCCGTTCTGGTACGTGACCCTTCTCTGCGTCACATTTTATTCGGCCATCTTTCCGTTCACTGCGCTCTCGACTGACTTTTTCGTCGACAAATGGGGCATCGCGCGTTACGCGGAGGCAGGCGGGGGGTTCCTGCGGCAGGTGTTCAACAACTTTCTCCACATGTTCAGCACGGCCGGAGGCATTTCATCCATCATCATCTTCGCCTCCATGGTTCTGGCGCCCTTTGCCGGGCAACTGGTGGACAAGGTTGGCAGGCGTGCTACGCTGATGATCGTCGGCTCGTTGCTGATGATTCCGGCCCATTTGCTCATGGGGCTGACGCGCATCTATCCTGCGTATCCCATGGTTGCCCTTGGCGCGGCCTTTGTGCTTGTGCCGGCGGCCATGTGGCCCTCGGTGCCGCTCATCGTGCGCAAGGAACGGGTTGGCACGGCTTTCGGGCTGATGACGGCCATCCAGAACATCGGACTTGGACTATTTCCGCTGCTCAATGGTCTGCTGCGCGACCTGACCAAGACCTACACTGCGAGCCTGCTCATGTTTGCCAGCCTGGGAGTGCTGGGTTTGGTATTCGCCATTCTCTTGAAGCGCGCGGATGCTCGCCAGGGGACCGGGCTGGAGCGCGTCCAACGCTGAGCTCGGCAGAGGAGAGAATGGAGATGGACCATGAGGAGAAAACCGTCGTGGTGGTGGGAGCCAGCCCCAAGCCGCATCGGTTTGCCAATCGGGCACTGCGCCTGCTCAAGGAGCAGGGCTACCGCGTCATCCCCGTGCACCCTGTCTATCGGGAGATAGAAGGGCTGCCTGTTGTGAGCGCCCTCGAACAGGTGGCGCCTCCGGTAGACACCGTAACCCTCTACGTGGGGTGCGACAAAAGCCGGGAGCTGGCCCCAGCTCTTCTCGCCTTGCGCCCGCGCCGCGTTATCTTTAACCCGGGCGCGGAGTGCCCGGAGCTTGAAAAGGTACTCACTGCCGCCGGCATCACATGCCTGCGGGCTTGCACCATCGTGTTGTTGCGCTGTGGCGAGTTCTGAGTATTCCCTGCTTTACTTGGCGAGGCAGCGGTTCCTTGTCACCAAATTGCGTGGGTCTTGCCCCTGGGCGGGACTGGTGACGGACTCTGTGGTAACGGGTCTCTTCTTGACTAGGCGGCCGTCAAGATGTGGTACTCCCGTGCCAATTAAGTGTCAATGGTTCCTTTGCAAATCCGGCAAAGGTGCACGACGAGGCACCTGCGAGCGTGGATTTCTACCACCTTCAGCCAACAACTCTTCAGGTTTACAAGAGACTATTGGAGGCCTGGTCTTCCATTCAGCGGCCCATCGGCTGTGCTCATCCCCGAGTCCTGCACAACCGACCGTAGTCCTCCTCACCGCTTCGCAAGTGCCGCACGTGAGGGAGCGCCGGCCTGCGCGGTGCGCTGACCAGGGTGCTCTGCCCCACGTTGTAGCTTCTTCGGCCCGGCCGAAAACTGGGCCACAAAAACGATGACCACGGCCAACAGCACAAGCGCTTGCAACCCTGCAAGGGTTTCATGGTGAGGTCCGCTTTTGCCTTCTTCGTTCCCTTCCTTGGAAGAATCTCTCGATCCTTTCGACAAGAAAACTGTCGCCCACGCGACATGAACAGAGAAAATGGCTCTCAAGGTGCGCAGGCGGCGAGCGGGAGTCGGAAGCCTGGGCGGCGGTTGACAAGCGTGTCGTTAATTGGCTTTCGTGGCGGTCCTTGCGTTTCCTCATTCGCTTCGATAGAGAAGGGAAGGGCAAGAGAAAGTTCTGGACATTTATGCCGGGAGTGCGTATATTACAAAAGGCAGTGGGCGGGCGAGCCGAGACCGCCGTGGCGCAAGCATATACGCGCGGAGGCAGCAATGAGCGTGCTGGGAAACATCCTCTGGATTTTGCTCGGTGGTTTTCTCATCTTCCTGTTGTATCTCTTCGGGGGCCTTATCCTTTGTCTCACTGTCATCGGGATTCCCTTCGGCGTGCAATGCTTCAAGCTTTCAGTTCTGGCCCTCGTGCCGTTCGGCAGAAGGGTGGTCAGCACAGAACGGTTGACAGGGTGCTTGGCCACGTTCATGAATGTGCTTTGGCTCTTGGTCGCAGGGTTGGAGATAGCCGTGTTGCACCTGGTGTTGGCAGCCTTGCTCGCCCTCACGATCATCGGCTTGCCTTTTGCTAAGCAGCACCTGAAGCTGGCGAATCTTGCGCTTGTGCCCTTTGGAAGACGTATCGAGTAGCGGGAGGGACGAATGAATCGCAACCTGTGGTTAAGAAGGAGCGTGGCTCTTGCGGGCCTTCTTTTCTTGCTGGAACTGCCAGCGCCGGCTGGCGAACGCAAAGCGCTTCGTTTCCCGGACATCCCTGGCTATGTGACTCTGGCCTGCGATTTTCACCTGCACACGGTTTTTTCCGACGGCGCAGTGTGGCCAACGGTCCGTGTTGAGGAAGCCTGGCGCGAAGGGTTGGACGCCATTGCGCTGACCGAGCATCTCGAGCCTCGCCACAAGCATGCGGAGGTGACAGGCTCGAGCAACGCCTCTTTTGATAATGCGGCAGCACGAGCGCAGGAGCTGGGTCTCATTCTCATCAGAGGGGGCGAGATCACCCGCTCCATGCCGCCGGGACACTTCAACGCTATCTTCCTCAGCGACGCCGACGCCTTGGCGGTGGAGGACTGGCGCCAGGCCATCAAGGCCGCTATTGACCAAGGCGCCTTCGTCTTCTGGAACCATCCCGGGTGGCGGCAGCCTGGTACTGTCCCAGTATGGTACGACGAGCACACCGAGCTCTTGCAGAAAGGCTGGCTCCATGGTATCGAGGTGGTCAATGCCCGTGAGTACTACCCGGAGGTCCAGACGTGGTGTGCGGACAAGCGCCTGACGCTCATGGGGAACTCCGATGCCCATAACCCGATGGCGATGGAGTACGACTTGGCTGCCGGGGAGCATCGCCCTATGACCCTGGTCTTTGCTCGCCAGCGTAATGTAGACGGGATCAAGGAGGCGTTACGCGCGCGACGGACTGTTGTTTATTGGCAGAGCTTACTGATCGGCGAGGCCCGCTACCTGCAGGCGCTTTTTACCCAAGGCGTAACCGTAGCGAATCAACGCGTCGATCTGGTACCCGGACGGTCCAGGGATATCCAGGTGGAGAACAAGCTACCCCTTGCGCTAGAACTCGTTGCTGAAAGAACCGACCAGGTTGTGACCGGTCCGGAGAAAATCATCTTACCTGCTGAACGGACCGTATTGGTGCGCGTACGTGCTTCGGGGACGGCGGGCAAAGGAATGAAGACTGTAGGTCTTCGCTATCAGGCGGAAAACCTTCGGGTGGCTCCGGGGAAAGGCCTGTCGGTGACCTTGCCGGTGAAAGTCAATCTCCTGGAGCAGAGTCAACGTTGAGCACAAATATGGATGGCACCATCTACATTGTTGAAGACGATCCTGACGCTGCAGAAATATTGCGGCACAACTTGGTCCAGGAGGGCTTTGAGGTCGCAGTGTTTAGTGATGGCGATGATGGCCTGGCCGCTATTGAAGAGCGGCCACCGGACTTGGTACTCTTGGACCTTATGCTGCCCGGGAGAAGCGGCCTGGAGGTGGCCCGCGCGCTCCGCCGGAACGAGGAGACAGCCACGCTGCCCATTATCATGATCACGGCTCGCTCGGAGGAGGCGGATATTCTCCACGGCCTGGAGCAGGGCGCGGACGACTACATCACCAAGCCATTTCGACCGCGCGAGGTGGTGGCGCGCGTGAAAGCCCTCCTCCGTCGCCTGCGTCAAGGGACCGATGAGGTGTTCAGCTGGGGGCAGCTCCAGGTGAATTTTTCCCGCCATCGTGTGACCGTTGCCGGCAAGGAGGTGGCCCTCACTGCCAAGGAATTCTTGCTGTTGCGCTCCCTCATCTTGGCCAAGGGGCGGGTGTTGTCGCGGCAGCAGCTCTTGGACCAGGTCTGGGGGTACGACTACTACGGCGGCCAGCGCACCGTGGATGTGCACATCAGACGCCTGCGGCAGAAGCTGGGCCCTGGCGCGGAACTAGTCCAGACCGTAAAGGGCTTTGGTTACCGGGCAAACGTGGAGGAGTAGCATTATCGTGAAAAGCTCACTGCGGGGGAGATTTGCTATTGCCGCGATCGTGATCGCCGCTGCAGGTTTTCTGTTCTTCGACGTCATTCTGTACCGCACGGTGAGGGGCTACTTGACCACACAGGCCCTCAGGGAACTGCGGGGTAATACCCGGTTGGCGCAGATTCTTGTGGAACGGGAGGCCATGCGGGGTGCCGAAGAAGAGAGCGAGCTCTGGGCCCTCACCTACCGGCTTCGGGAGATCACGCAGGCGCGGGTGACACTGATCGCGGACGACGGCCGGGTGCTGACCGATTCGGATGTGGGGCCCGAAGGGGTTCCCCACATGGCAAATCACGGTGACCGGCCCGAGGTACAGCAGGCAGGGCGCGAGGGCATGGGTTTATGCCTTCGCCCCAGCGCTACGCTTGGGCGCCGCTTGTACTATTCTGCGGCCCGAGTGGACAACCACGCTCTCCCGGTTCGCTTCGTCCGGTTGGCCTACTATGCAGAACATTTGGAACAGAGCCTCCACGACGTTCTTTTCATCCTCATTGGGGGCACCTTGTTGGGTGTGGTGCTGGTCGGTGCCCTCGCCGTTCTGCTGAGTGGTGCGATAACTCGCCCGCTGAGAAAGATCATAGAGGCTTGTCGGCAATTGGAGACCGGCGAAGATCGAGCCAACTTTCCGGTGCAATGGCGTGGCGAGCTGGGCGAATTGGCACTTTCAGTCCAGAACGTTTTTTCCCGGTTCCAGGAGCGCACGAGCGCAGGACAGGCAACCGAGGCTCGACTTCTGCAAGTTCTGGAGCACCTTGCTTGTGGGGCACTTTTGGTGGATGAACACAGGCGGGTGTTGCACGCCAATCGGGCAGTATTTCGCCTTCTGGAAGAGGACGAGGTGCCAGTCGCAGGGCGGAACCTCGTGGAGCTGGTCCGCTCGGCAGATATTCTGGGTGCGGTGAGCCATGTTCTGGCCAATGGAGGCACTGTCGAAGGTGAACTGGCCGTATTCAGCGGAGAGCGTCGACGTTGGATTGCCTACCGTGCCAGTGCCATAGGTGCTGGGGCGGAAAATGTGTGCCACGCTCTGGTCGAGTTGCGCGATATCACCGAGTTGAAGCATCTGGAGGAAATAAGGCGAGACTTTGTCGCCAATGCCTCGCATGAACTCAAGACGCCCCTCACGGCTATCGTTGGCTACACAGAAACACTTCTGGCCGACTGGGAGAGGATGTCGGCGGAACAGAGAGTGCGCTACCTGCGCCGAATCCGTGAGCAAGCCCAGAGGTTAGAGTTCCTCACCTCCGACCTCCTCACCCTTGCAGAGAGCGAAGAAAAGGTAACCCCCACGCTTGTGCCCTATCCTGTGCATAGGCTCCTTCGGGGTATAGCCGAAGAGTTTGCCGAGAGGGCAACCGAGAAAGGCATAGAGCTGAAGGTCAAGGCGGATCGCCGCTTGAAGGCCCTGATGGACCCGGATGCCATGCACATCGTCCTCTCCAACCTTGTGGACAATGCGATCAAGTACACGGGGGCGGGGGGCTCCGTGACTGTCAGCGCTAAGGGGGCGCCACCCGGGGAAGTGCTGGTGGAGGTGGTAGATACGGGTGTGGGTATTGACCCAAGGCACCATCTGCGCATCTTCGAGCGCTTCTACCGCGTGGACAAGTCACGCTCGCGAGCCATGGGCGGTACTGGACTCGGCCTCGCTATCGTCAAGCATATCGTCGAAAAGCATGGCAGCAGAGTCCAGGTGGAAAGCGAGCTAGGCAGAGGGAGCCGCTTTTGGTTCATGCTTCGGGCCGCCTAGGCGCCGCCTGGAGGACCGCAAATCCACCCAGAAAAACACCTGCCGATTGTGTCGATTTAACACTCCCTCAACCTGCGCGTAATCTGCGCGTAACATCCCGTTGCTATATTTGCCACGCGTAAATGGAAAGAGGCGCGTTGGACACGGCCACCTCAGATGGGTCAAGCGCTTGGTGGCGTGAAGCAAAGGAGGGCAAAGCATGGCGACAGGGTGACTTTGCGCTGGAACGTCGAAGAGAAAGCTTTTCATGGCAACGAAACTTTAGGAGGAAGGACAATGAGACTCAGAACGCTTCCATTCTGGCTAGCGAGTCTGCTGATGGCTGCGGCAGTGACCGCCCAGACTACTTCCAAAATCGACGGCGTGATCTTCGGTGATTACTACTACAACCTAAAGAACCACTTCTCGGCGGAAAAGGATCGCAACGCGTTCGCCTTCCGGCGGATCTATTTTACCTTCGAGAACAACATCACCGATGCCATCAAGGTTCGTTTTCGGCTGGAGTCGGAGAGTGAGAAGTTTGGCACCGAAAAGAAGATTAACCCCTTCGTCAAGCATGCCTTCCTTCAGTGGACTGGGCTCATTCCCAGGCACGATTTGTTCGTCGGTATGATCGAGACGAACGCCTTCAAGAACAGCGAGGAGCTGTGGGCCTACCGCTCGATAGAGAAGACCATCATGGACCTCAACAAGATCTCCTCTTCGGCGGACATGGGTGTGGCGCTCAAGGGTGACCTACTGGGCACGAGGGTGCACCACTGGCTGGGTATATACAACGGTTCCGGGTATGGCTCCGCGGAGGTCGACCGTTTCAAGAAGGTCGGCTATGCCCTGTGGTTTACACCCGTGCGTGGCATGATCATCGAGGGCTATGCGGACTATGAAAACCTTTCTGCCCGGGACCCGCAGACGGCGGTCCAGCTCAGCTCGGCGAAGGATTACCGCCTGGCCGATAGCTACCACACGCTGAAGGCCTTCGTGGGCTACGACCACCCGCGATTCTCGCTTGGCGCGGAAGTCTTCCAGAGGACAAACTCTGGGTCTGGCATCAAAGAGGTCGTGGTGGAGCAAGGGGCAATCAAGAGCTCGACCAAGGCAGATGTGCAGCGCTTTGGATACTCCGTTTTTGGTTACGCCATCACCCCGTTGCCCAGACTTAAGGCCTTTGCCCGCTACGACTACTATGACCCGAACACCAGTTCGACCATCTATACAAAGTTCACCAATGGGACACTTCTTGGAGGTGAACAAGACGAGGAGCAGCTGCTCATCGCCGGGCTGGATTACATCCCGGTCGCTGGTGTGCACGTGATGCCAAACGTGCTGATCAAGAAGTACAGCAAAGAGGGCGTTAAGGACGATCTCACCGTGCGTCTCACCCTCTCGTACAACTATAACTCCGGCAAGATTGTGGTCGAGTGATATCATCAACGAAAGGAAGGAGGTGCAGCAATGAGGAGAGCGATTGCAGTGCTAGCAGCGGGCCTACTCATTCCCGCTCTGCTCTTCGGGCAAGAGTTGTTGCAGATCAGAGGCTCGGATACCATGGTGAATCTGGTGCAGCGCCTGGCTGAGGTCTACATGGAGAAAAACCCGCAGGTGGGCTGCGCAGTGTCGGGAGGCGGTTCGGGGGTGGGTATTGCCGCGCTGATCGCCAACCGCGTGCACATTGCTAACGCTTCCCGGGAGATGAGGGAAAAAGAGTACGCCCAGGCGAAGGAGAATGGCGTCATTCCGGTAGAGATCGCTATCGCGATAGATGCGCTTTCTATCGCGGTCAACGCAAGCAACCCGGTGAACAAACTCACGAAGGACCAGGTGGGTGCGATCTTTCGTGGTGAAGTCACCAACTGGAGCGAGGTGGGTGGACCGAACATGCCCATTTCCTTGTACGGAAGACAGCCAAACTCCGGCACTTATGTCTTCTTCCAGGAGTTTGTGTTGGGCAACAAGAACTATTCGCCTCGAATGAAGCAGATGAACGGCAACGCACAGATCATCGAGGCGTTAAAGACCGACAAGGGTGGGGTTGGTTATGTGGGAGTTGGGTACGTGCGCGACGAGAACGGACAACTCGTTCCTGGGATTAAGGTACTCGAGATTTCTAGGGATGTGAAATCGCCTGGGGTGTCGCCTTTGGCGATGGAGAACATCGCTTCTGGCCGGTACCCTATTGCACGTGCCCTGTACCAGTACACCAACGGGAAACCCAAGGGCGCAGTCAAGAGCTTCATAACGTTTGAACTGAGCCCTGAGGGTCAAAAGGTGGTGCAGGAGATGGGCTTCTATCCCGTATCCGGCAAGTACCTGGAGGCGAACAAGAAGCTCGGTTTCTAAAGCGCACGACGTTAGGTCACTCCTCCAGTAGGAAGGGCGCTTCGGGCGAAGATTTTCGTCTGAAGCGCCCTTTCGTAACATGGTTGTAACATGAAAGAGCTACATTTCGACAAAGTGAATAGCCGCCGCAGGTCGCATCGCAAGGCGAAGGAGGTCCAAGCAGCTGGGAGGTGTCTTGGCGGTACCAGTAAATACTAACCTGCGTGGACGTGTTTTTTCTTGGCGAGATGTCAAGGAAAAGAGCCTTCACTTGTTCTTCGCCGCGAACGGCGTATTGGCCATCGTGGTCTTGTTGGGTATTTTTTCCCTCCTGTTCACCGAAAGCCTGCCAGCACTGAAGAGCATTGGGATTAGCGAGTTTCTGCTTCGGCTGCAGTGGGACCCAACCTCGCCAGAGCGGGCTTCCTATGGCTTGTGGGCCATGATTCTCAGCACGCTCATGGTGAGCGTGGGCGCTTTGATCATCGCAGTACCGATAGGCGTTGGTTGTGCTGCTTTTCTTGCCGATGTGGCGCCGCCCGCGGTGCGCGAGGTACTCAAGCCAGCGGTGGAAATTCTTGCCAGCATCCCTTCGGTGGTAGTGGGTTTTCTGGGAGTGGTTCTGGTCGGCCCAACCATCGCGCGGGTGTTCGGCATTCCAAGCGGCCTATGTGCACTGAACGGGATACTGCTCTTGGCGGTAATGGCATTGCCCACTATCGTGAGTATATGCGAAGACGCTATTGTCTCGGTGCCCCAAGAATTCAAGAGTGCTTCTCTTGCCCTCGGAGCCACTAAATGGCAGACACTGATCCATGTGACGCTCCCCTCGGCTTCCTCAGGCATTGTTGCTGCCGTGATGTTGGGCATGGGACGAGCAATCGGTGAGACGATGACCGTACTCATGGCAACTGGAAACGCAGCAGCCGTTCCCAAGACTTTTCTTGACCCGGTGCGCACCATGACCGCGACCATCGCTATCGAGATGGGTGAGACAGTGCAGGGCAGTTTGCATTACCAATCGCTCTTCGTCATTGGGCTGGTGCTTTTTTGCATGACCTTCGCCGTTAACGTTGTCTCCGACATTGTACTTGAGCGCTACCAGAGGGTACGTCGATGAGAAAGTGGTGGCGAAAAGTTACCGAAGCCATCGGCTTTGGACTGCTCGGGATGGCTGCGCTGATTGTCCTCGCCGTCTTGGTGTTCATCCTGTATGATGTTGTGGCCAAGGGCGGCAAAGCGGTCACGTGGGAGTTCATAACGCAAAAACCGGCAAAAGGGATGACCGCTGGCGGGATATGGCCGGCCATCGTCGGTACCTTCTGGGTGAGCATCGTGACCGTGACGGTGTCGGTGCCGCTTGGGATGTGTGCGGCGATCTATCTGAACGAGTATGCCAAGCAAGGGCGGTTCGTCCGACTTATCAGAGTCGCTATCCGCAACTTGTCGGGCGTGCCCTCCATTGTCTATGGGCTCTTCGGGATGGGGCTTTTCGTGCTCACCCTGGGCATTGGGTTATCGGTCCTCTCGGCGGGTTTGACGTTAGGGCTTTTGACGCTGCCTTGGACTATTACCGCCAGTGAGGAGGCGCTCAAGACGGTGCCCTTTTCCTACCGCGAAGGGGCGTTGGCTTTGGGGGCGACGAAGTGGCAGACGATTCGGACCAACGTCCTCCCGTATGCAGTGCCCGGGATGCTCACCGGCACCATTCTTGGCTTGGCGCGGGCCGCCGGAGAGACGGCGCCCATCCTTTTTACCGGGGCCGCCTTTTTCTGGCCGTTCTTGGCCCCCTTCCCCAAGGTGCTCACCACGCAGTTCATGGCGCTCCCATACCACCTGTTTATCATGTCCACGCAGCACCACGAGATTGCGAAGGTGCGGCCCATGGCGTATGGCACGGCGCTGGTGCTGGTCATGCTGATTTTCCTCCTCAACTTGGGAGCAGTCGTTATTCGCTATCGCCTGCGAAGAAGGTTTCGCCGCGCTTAGCATCGGTTTGAACAGGACGCCGAGATGGGAATCATCAAAATCCAGACGAAGAACTTTAGTTTTTACTACGGGCGCGTAAAGGCCCTCTCCGGCATTACCATGGATATTGAGGAACGCAAGGTGACTGCTCTGATCGGGCCGTCGGGGTGCGGCAAGTCCACCTTCCTGCGTTCGCTTAACCGGATGAACGACATAATCCCTGGGACGCGCGTGGAGGGCAACATCTACATTGACGGTGTTGACATTTATGACCGGCGCCTGGACGTGGTGGAACTGCGACGGAAGGTGGGGATGGTCTTTCAGAAGTCGAATCCATTTCCCAAATCCATTTTCGACAATGTTGCCTATGGTCTGCGGATTCACGGTATGCGTGACCCGGCGGTGTTGGCCGAGCGCGTGGAGCAAAGCCTCAAAGATGCGGCCTTGTGGGATGAGGTCAAGGACCGTCTCAACAAATCGGCCATGGACCTGAGCGGAGGGCAGCAGCAGCGGCTGTGCATCGCGCGTGCCCTGGCGGTGCGCCCGGAGATCATTCTGATGGATGAGCCGGCATCGGCCCTGGACCCCATTGCTACGCAGAAGATTGAGGAGCTCATCTTTCAGTTAAAGGAGCGCTATACTATCGTCATTGTCACCCATAACATGCAACAGGCAGCGCGCGTCTCGGACTATACAGGCTTCTTTTACCTGGGGGAGCTGGTGGAATTCGGGGAGACAGATCAGATTTTTACGCGGCCTCGGGAAAAAAGAACCGAGGACTATGTCACCGGTCGCTTCGGATGAGAGCGGCTGGCTAACAATCGAGGTAAAATTCCATGGAACGTCACTTTCATGAGCAGCTCCAGGAGCTCAGAGCCACCCTCACCCAGATGGCTTCCATGGTGGAAGGGGCCATCAACAAGGCGGTCGAGTCGCTGATTGAACGGGAAAAGGCAATGGCTGAGGCGGTCATCGCCGGAGATGAGGCCATCAATGACCTGGAACTCGCTATTGAAGACCAGTGCCTGAAACTTCTTGCCCTCCACCAGCCCATGGCGGTTGACCTGCGCTTCATCACCTCTGCCATTAAGATCAACAATGACTTGGAGCGCATGGGTGACCACGCGGTGAACATTGCCGAGCGCTCCTTGGCCTTGTGCGAACAGGAACAGCTGAAGCCGCTCATCGACATCCCACGCATGGCGGTGCTTGCGCAGCAGATGGTGAAAGACAGCATCCACAGCTTTGTGACCGGTGATGTGGCAAGGGCAAGGACAGTGTGCGTGCGAGACGACGAGGTGGACAAGCTCGATGACCAAGTGTTTCGCGAGCTTCTTACCTACATGGCGGAAGACCCTCGCACGATCTCGCGGGCGCTACATTTGATCATCATTAGCAAGAATCTCGAGCGCATCGCCGACTTGTCAACCAATATCGCTGAGGAGGTTATCTTCATCTACGAAGCGCACACCATTAAGCACCACGCAGAGGAGAAAGGCAAGGGCGATGTGCGCGGGCGCTAAGAGGCGCGCCCTGGGGTCCTAAGGCAAAGGGGGGCGAGGCCTCTTCGGGGTGCAGAGAGCTGCAAAGGACGAGCGGGCCCCGAGGCACGGTACTTCATTGGCCGAGAATGGGCACTTAGGGCCGGCGCGAGGACGCTTCAGCCTATCCGCCTGTAGAATGCTTCATCGGTCCTGCCTTGGGAACGTGGGGTCCCTCGTCCGTAGACTCTTGCTATTGAGAGGCGTCTGAACCATCCGCTTTGCTGCGCGCAAGCGTGCGCAGACGTCGCCAGTCTTGTTCGGTACGCGGAGGGGGCTGGTGTTCCTTCCGAGAGCGCGCTACCAACTGCATGGCACCTGAAGGGCAGGCGCTGACGCACAGACCGCAACCAAAGCAATGCCGCACATCCACCTCAGCGCATGCGTCCTGCAGAACGATAGCCCCAAACTGGCAGCGTGTGGCACAGGTGCCACACGCGGTGCATAGGGAAGCATCGACGTCCGCTTGCAAAGAGGAAGGGGCGACTGCGCTGAGAGCACCGAACTCTGCCACGCCTCGCATCACCCCGCAAGAACAGATGCAGCAGTTGCAAATGTAGGTGACCCCTTCCTGGATGTTGGACGTGGAATGGACGAGCCCTTCTTGTTCGGCAGCGGCCAAGATGGCTAATGCTTCCTCCTTGCTCAAGGCGCGGATTGTGTCAGCGTGGTCGAATGCCCCAGGCCTTGGCGAGAGCACAAGGCAATTCTCCACCGAATGCCGGCAGCCCTGGCCGATCAGCCGCTTTTGCACGCGGCAAATGCAGTTTAGCACACCCCATGCCCGCGCCTGCTCAATGTAGTGGCTGGCCCTCTCGTACGGCAGGACCTCAACCTGCCAGGGTATGGCTTCCTCCACTGGAATCACGCGATGGACCGAGGGCGCCATGGTCATGACGCGGTGAAAGGCCTGGCGATAGTACTCCTCGAACAGGCGCGCAAACTCCTCGTCGATCTGCGCGTTCTGGTGCTCGTAAATCCCTACCACAAACGGCATAAGCTTATAGGCAAATCCGCCCCTGCCAGGTTCCGCATCGATCAGTCCCTTTTTCAGCATGCCTTTCAGCATTTGCCGCAGCTCTTGGCGGTCCCGCCCCAGGCGTGGCGCCAGCTCCTCAGCAGTCTGTGGCTCGAGCCGCAACTCCGCTGCCAGGGCGGCTTCTTCTGGGGTGAAAAGCTTGGCCAATAGGCGCAGTTCTACTCCGCTCTCAGTGCGCGGAAATCCGTTGGGTGTCGCATCCAGACGTTGTGCGAGCTTTTCGTAGGCGTCTTCCATTGGTCGCCTGCGCGGGATAAGAGCCTGCCAGTGACAAAAGGGTCCTACGACCAAGGTTCTTGTTCTTATACGCCGTGCTTGCCCATGGTTCCTGCCCCGCAAGGGTGTATTTAGGAAATTATTGCGAGGAATGCAAGCGAATTCTGGGGATTGCTGTGAATTCCGATGCTCCAGGCTGCCGCCGAGCGAAGCACCCTTCTCAGTGTCTTGGTATAGAACTGGTACCGAAGACGGGAGAGGGAGGGTACACGGTGTACAGCTAGGATAGACGGTTAGATTCAAGGCGTAGAAATTGGTTGAGAAGGTGAG
>JAPDPR010000056.1 GCA_034506335.1 candidate division KSB1 bacterium | reverse complement strand
AGGGGTAAAGTCCAGCTCCCGTGCGGCCCTCAGGACGCGCTCGCGCGTCTCTGGGCTCACTGGGGCGCTCTCGTTAAGAACCCGCGATACCGTGGCGGCCGACACCCCCGCGCGGGCCGCAACCGTCCTTATCGTCGCTCGCTTACTCATCCTTATGCCAGGCACGCGCTGCGCCTTGGTGTGTAACCGATTTCACCAAAAGACTCTGAGGCGGCCGCCTCGCACCGGACGGCTTTGTGAAACCGGTTTCACCGCCATAATATAACGCCGTTGACTCGATTTGTCAAGAGAAAAATGCGCCAAACGCGATTTTTTTTCTTAGCCGATAAGCCGGCCACCCAAGCAAGCTGCATTTTTATCCCCCCGTGCATAGCTCCGCCCCACGAGCTGAGAAAGGAGTCCGCCCCCAGCAACCTTAGTAGATCCTCAACAGGGCCGCACAATCGAAAGCTGTCCGGGCGCGGACCGAAACTGTGCTTCCGGGCAAGAGACCACCTATGATCCCATTCTTGCCGAACGCAATGGGTCCAGTAACTGACAAGTCTGTGCCCACGAATGCGCAGTGGGCAGAGTGTACAGAGGTAGATTACGGTCAAAGCGCATGCCTCGCTGCACAGATACCCAGAACCGGAGCCGCCCCAGCCCTATTTACCCAAAGCGAAGGTCCAGACGAACCCCATCACCAATCGTAATGATAGAGGCGTCACACCATCCATATGCGGCTCGTGGAGTCGCGTGTTTCCTGTGCCTTACAAGCGATTCTCCACCCCCGGGGCGAACCCCGACCAGGGTCTTTGCTATCCGGGTTCTCCACGCTCTGCGATAAGAACGTCAGTTATCGATAGGGTCCCAGTCGGAAAGTCCGCACACCGCGGGGCCACGCTGGCGGCTCTAACTGGTAAGAAGGGAATGCTAAACTACGGCAGATAGTAAAGACCCAGCGCTTGGTCCTCCCGCCGGTGAATGAGCCTTGAGGGGAATTGAATTCGGGTCCCCCAGAGAAGTTCTTTTCAGCCCCGAGGAGTAACCCAAAACCTCCAATGCCGTGCTCACACTGCGGGTTCACCACAGGCGTAGGAGTCTGCGAGGAAAGGTCTCAGCGACCATAGTCTCGCCAATGTGCGAGCACCCCGTGACCACAGGCGTCCTGAAACGATGTTTCTTTTGTGCCCGGGGACCAATTTCATCTCAGCCTGTGCAGTTCCTCCCAGGCTCGTTCATATGATGGGTCCACTTCAACCGCGCGCTGCAAATAGCCATGGGCCCGTCGGAGGTGCAAATCTGCCATACCGGCGTACAAAGCAGGCTCCTGGGGCATCTGGGCAATAGCCAGTTCCAGGAGAATCATGGCTTCTGCGCCTTTCCCCACCTCTGCCAACCGTCCGGCAAGAGCCCCTAAAGCTGGGCCCGTCACAGTTTCCTCATCGAAATCCTTTTCCCGCGCACGTTGTAGACTTGCTCTTGCCTCGGCCGTTTGTCCGGCGCACACTTGTGCCAGACACATTGACAACCACGCGCGCGCAGCCCCAGGGTAGAGGTCCACGTTGAGTTGGGCAATGCGAGTCGCCTCCACCTCATTGCCCCGCGCAGCATGATGCTCCACTAACCTGCTCAACTCGCTGGAAAAATCGGGCTTGACTCGGGCTCCGGAAAGGGTCGCGCGCAAGCGCCTCTCTACCTCTCCCACGTTCGAAAAGGGAGCTATCACCATCTGCCTGACCTCGCTGGTCCAGCTCTTCGCCCAGTCCCTATTCCAGAGCTCCACCAGCTGCCTCAGCTCGGGCGAGAGACCGTCAGGGAGGCCTGCGCGCGCAGCTACCTGGCAGTACGTGGCAACAAACGGCAGTACCCCTTCCTTGTGATACTGCGCAAGGGCTTGTTCGCCCCGCTGAGTGGCAAGCACATGGGCCATGTAAGAACCCACAACTACGAATGCCTCCCCCGTCATGGGGTGTCGTCCCGAGCGCAGCCTCCGTCTGGCCCCTTTGTAGTCCTTCCGAAGGGAATCAACACAGGCCCAGCGATTCAGATAAGCAAAGGATTGGGCCAACACGGAGGAGTCGTTCGCCAGAGGCCTGCCGTAGCGCTCAAAGTACGCCACTCCATAGTCGAAAACCTCACTCAAAGCCATGCAGATAGCCTGCTCTGCCGGGGAGTCAGCGTAGATTCCCACACGCCTTTCCTGCAGTACCAATTGCAGCAATCGATCCGCGTACGCGAACAGGTCCCCTCCCTCAAAATTGTAGGCAATGGCCAGCGCGAACCCCAAGCGGGGCAATTTCAACAGCAGGGTTCGCGTTTCCGGCTGCCCACCGGTGTGGTACACACAAAAGTGGCCGCTAAACGGCCTTATAACCCACCCCATGCCATAGTCTGTGCACTCTCCTTCTCGAGTCGACATGGCTGTGTACATGGCGTCTAAGCTTTGCTGGCTCAGCACCTTGCCACTGTCCAGGCCGCGCGCATACTTGAGCATGTCCAGCACTGTAGACCTTGTCCCTCCGGCGGCAAAGCGGCTGCTTATGTCCACAAACTCGGAGTTGCGCAACTCGCCGTCCACCAACCGGTAACCGCGGGCACGATTGGGAATCACTTCATCCGGGTCGTCCATCCGCGTGTCGTCCATTCGCAAAGGTGCCCACAGGTTTTCGCGCAGATAGTCTCCGTACCGCTTCTTCGCAGCGCCCTCGATGGCGGCCCCCAAAAGGTTGTACCCATAGCTGGTGTAGTGATACACTGTGCCCGGCTCGGCCACCAGGTCAAAGTCGGCAAAGATCGCGATCGCCTCGCGCGTGTCCTTGTGCTCTTTGATTCGCCCTTCCACTTCATAGTTCTTGTAGTGACTGACCCCACCGAGGTGGCCCAGCAGTTGGCGCAGAGTGATCGGCCAGGGCTTGCGCGGAAAGTAAGGCACGTAGCGCTGGACCTCTGCGTCCAGGTCCACCAGCCCCTTCTCGGCAAGTTGCAGGACCGCAACGGCGGTCATCGACTTGGTGTTGGACGCAAGGCGATACGAGGTCTGCGGCGTCGCAGGGACGCGGCTCTCCAGATCGGCAAACCCAAAGCCCTCGGCCCATTGGAAATCACCGAAGAAGAAGCCGACGGACAGGCCCGGAATGTGGTCGACGGCCATCTGCTGGACAACAAAGGTGCGGTAGGAGTCGATGGCTGCCGGGAGACGGGCACTCTCTTGCGCGAATAGTGACCCACCAACCACCCCAAGTACCGCCCAGACGATACGTCGCATAGCTCCTCCCGGGTTATGCTGCCCCTTGCTGACTTTCTTACCGCGTTAGTGAAGTCCAGTCCTGAGTGAGGCGAAAAAGGCCTCCAAATCCACGTTGCCACCTGATAGAATAATCCCCACTCTTCGCCCTGGGACCTGCAACCGACCGCTCAAGACCGCAGCCAGCCCTATGGCCCCAGAGGGCTCGACCACCAGCTTCAGGCGCTCGAACAAAAGTCGCATGGCCCTAAGGATTTCCTCGTCGCTGACCACCACGATTTCGTCCACAAGGGTGCGAATGATGGCGAAGGTCTTGTCACCCAAGTTCGCGCGCAGCCCATCGGCGATGGTAGCGGGATGTTCATTGGGCACGATGTGCCCTGCCTGGAGAGAGCGGTAGGCATCATCAGCCTTCTCCGGCTCGCACCCGATCACGCGCACCTCTGGCCGAAGGCCCTTCGCGGCAATGGCGGTACCGCTGAGCAAGCCGCCGCCGCTTACCGGTGCCAGCACCATGTCCAGGTCCGCCACTTCCTCCATGAGCTCCAAAGTGGCCGTCCCCTGTCCGGCGATGACATTGTAATCGTTGTACGGATGAATCAAGGTTGCGCCTGTCTCCGCCATCACCCGCGCGGTAGTTTCCTCCCGGGCGTTCATGCTGGAGGCACACGTAATGACCCTCCCCCCATAGGCCTTGACCGCGGCCACCTTCACAGCCGGAGCATTCTCCGGCATGACAATGTAGGCGGTAGCCCGCCTGCTCCTGGCGGCCAAAGCCAGGGCAGCGGCGTGGTTGCCGGACGAATGGGTCACCACGCCCCGCCTTACCTGCTCCGGCTGGAGCATGAGCATGGCATTGGTGGCACCACGAATCTTGAAAGAACCCGTGCGTTGTAGGTTCTCGCACTTGAAAAAGAGCTCCGCGCCGGCCAAGGCGTTGATGCTGCGGCTCGTCATCACCGGGGTGCGGTGGATATGCTCTGCGATTCGCTCGCGCGCCATCCGGATATCTGCAAGGGAAAGGGCGCGTTCTCCTGCACCCTTCGGCTCGCTACAGTTCTTGCCGTTCACCATGCGTATGCCTCCGGCGCAGGCCCCCCGGGTCCAGGCCAGATTTGGTCAAGCCTTGTCAGCGCTTCCGGCGACAGTTTGATCTCAAGGGCGCGCATTGAGGACACAAGTTGGTCGACCGTTCGCGGGCCGATGATGGGAGAGGTGACTCCAGGGTTATGCAGCAACCAGGCCAACGCCACTGCTGCCGGCGGTTCACCCAACTGGCGGCAAAACTCCTCGTACTGCTCCACCTGAGGGCGCATCTTGCCGAGCGCCCTTTTGACATCCTCCTTAGCGCGCCGTCCTTCTCTCGCCTCCTCCAAGACCCCAGCCAGGAGTCCGCCCGCCAGAGGGCTCCACGGCAGCACTCCAATGCCCAAGGCTCGACACATGGGGATTACCTCCAACTCAACGGCGCGGACGGTCAGGTTGTATTTGCTCTGCTCAGAGACGATACCAAACAGGTGCCGCTCCGCTGCCACGGCATTTGCCTGCACAATGTGCCAGGCGGCAAAGTTGCTGCTCCCTACGTACAGCACCTTCCCCGCCTGAACAAGCTGCTCCATCGCCTGCCAGATTTCCTCCCAGGGCGTCTGCAGGTCCACATGGTGCATCTGGTAGAGGTCGATGCGGTCGGTGCGGAGTCGGCGCAGGCTGTCGTCACAGGCGCGGCGAATGTGGTAAGCCGACAGGCGTTGATCATTTGGCCCATTTCCCATCTTGCCGAAGACCTTGGTCGCCAATACGATCTGCTCGCGACGTCCCTGTCCCTGCGCTAACCACGCGCCGATGATCTTCTCCGTCACTCCCTCGCCCAGCTTCCAGCCGTACACATTGGCCGTATCGAAAAAATTGATGCCCAGCTCCAAGGCCTTATCCATGATGGCAAAGCTCTCACGCTCGTCGGTCACCGGCCCGAAGTTCATCGTGCCCAAACAGAGCCTGCTCACCTTCAACCCGCTCCGTCCAAGGCTCACGTACTCCATCCTCTCCTCCTCTTTTCGCTTGCTTTCCTCGTGCCAAGTCGCTCATAGCTTAGCAAATTCAGAGAGAAATGTCAAGCACAAAGCGCGGTTGGTTACAAAATCCTTGCATCTGTGGCGGGATTTGCATACGTTCAGAGCCCAGTCCAATATCGGCAGGACAAGGAGGAAAAATCAATGAAATCGTACTGCCGGCTAATAGCCGCCTACCCCTTGAGCATCAAACTCCTCCGCACTTGGCTCACTTTTTGTGCTGTTGTGCTACTTGCGCCCAGCTGCACCCGGAGGGCCGAGCTCGGCCCGGAATACAGGCCAGTGGTCAGCGCAGAGCGGGCCACCGAGTGGCACGAAGGAATTGACTGGCGAGACGAAATCGTGTACTTTGTGCTCATCGACCGCTTCTGCGACGGTGATCCGAACAACAATCATGGCCGCACCTTGGGGAGTCACCGCCCCTGGGACGGCGAGCCTGCCCACGTCGAGTGGCTCAAGAGCTACCAAGGGGGCGACTTGCGCGGCGTCATCCAGAAGCTGGATTACCTGCAGGAGCTGGGCGTCACTGCCCTCTGGCTCTCACCGGTCTTTGACAACAGCGACTCCTCCTTCATGGGCTGGTGGCCCTATCATGGATACCAGCCCGTGGACTTTTTTGCCGTGGATGAGCACTTTGGCACCGCTGAAGATCTGCGTGAACTGGTGGACGAGGCGCACCGTCGTGGTCTTAAAGTCATTCTGGATATGGTCTGCAACCAGGTGGCGCCAGACCACCCATGGGTCAGCGACTCGGCAAATTGGCACGGTCGCGGCTACAAGAACTGGTTCCATGAGCACAGCGGCCGAGACGCCTCCACCAGTATCCAGGATTGGCACGACCAGGAACAGTTGGAGAGCCGTGAGCTTCACGGCATGCCGGACCTCGCCCAGGAAAACCCGCACGTCTACGCGTTTCTCCTCGACATGGCCAAGTATTGGATCGAGCTCAGCGGGTGCGACGGCTTCCGCCTGGACGCGGTCAAGCATGCGCCCAGCGAATTCTGGCGGCGCTACTGCGCGGACCTGCACCGCTTTGCCGGCCCCGACTTCTTCTTGCTGGGAGAGGTGTTTGACGGCAGCATTGACTACCTTGCCCGCTATGCGGACCTGGGATTCAACGCACTGTTCGACATCCCGCTCTCTTACACCATCAGCCGCGTGTTTGGACAGGGAGCATCGGTGAGTCTGCTCAGCGCTCACGTGCGTGCCAACCAAGCCCGGCTGGGACACGTGCTCCTCTCCCCCCTCATCGACAACCACGACATGGCCCGCTTTGCCCATTGGGCCCGGGACGATGCCAAACGCAAGACAGCCTTGGCACTCGCCTTCCTTCTAACCCACGAAGGAGTGCCTATGCTCTACTACGGCACGGAAGTGGCACTGGAGGGTGCAGAGCCTGTGGACCCGTTGACCGGCAAACCGCAGGATTACCTGAATCGCCTCATGATGCCTTGGCAGCGTGTCCGGGGTGAGGATGCGGATTTAGTGGCCCATTGCCGACGGCTGGCACACCTTCGCCAGAAGTGGCCGGCCGTGCGCCACGGCACCACCGTGGAACTGTACGTGGACCACGGCACATATTGTTACCTGCGTTCCTTACCCAACGAAGAGGTCATGGTGGCCCTTAACACCTCATCCTATACCGAGGAACGAACTATACCCCTGAGGGGTACGCTCTTCGAGGGGATAGACCGGGTCGTGGACGAGCTCACCGGTCAGGCGTTCAGCACGAGGGGAGACAGTCTCGATCTCCACATGGCGCCCAGGTGTTCGTATCTGTTTCACGCCACTGCCGCGGCAGATCGAGCCGCAAGGCCACCACTTGTCCACTGCGCGTTCACCGACCGACTGACCAAGGATTTCCGCCGCGTTCCCTTTGTTTACACGGCGCGCGAACCGGCTTCAACGGTGGCGGTGGCCGGGGATTTCAACGCCTGGGATGCGGCCTCTCACCCCATGTGTCCGACGGATAGCTCCAAAACCACATGGAGCTTGACTGTCCCTCTGCGCGAGGGGCGGTATCGATACAAGTTCGTGATCAACGGCAAGGTTTGGACGCACGATCCAGCCGCGCAGCTTCAGGAGCGCGACCCGTACGGCGGCTTGAACTCGGTGGTACTTGTCAGGTGAGGGAATCCTAGGCGAGACAAATAACCGACTTGATCACACCCTCAAGGTACTCGGAGGCGGCGAGAAAGCCGCGCTGGGCCTCGGCAAGCGCGTATTCATGGGTCACCAATTCGGTTTCAAGGGGCAATATGGCAACGGCCTCGGCCAGGGTCTTGTTCTGGCGGCGCACGTTGAGAATGCGGAGCTCCTTGCGCCGCAGCGTGCTAATGTCAAAGCGCACGCGGTTGGCCCGCGGAATGCCGACAATAGCCAACGTGCCCCCCGGTGCCAGCATTTTGACAGCCTGATCCAGCGCTTGCTGCTCCCCGCAGCATTCGACTACCGCATCTACCCCTTGCGGCATGGCGGCGAGCACCTCTGCCACCACATCGGTGAGATTGGGGTTCAAGGCAAGTTCCGCTCCCATGCGCAGCGCCGCCTCTCGGCGCCAGCTGAGAGGGTCGCTCACAAAGAGGTACCTGACTCCGGCGCGCTGCGCCGCAGCTAACAAACAGAGCCCAACCGGACCCGCGCCCAGGATCGCCATCGAGCGAGGCGGGTGCTGTCCCAACAGCCGTAACGCATGCAGCGCCACCGAAAGAGGCTCTGCCAAAACCCCATGCTGAAACGGCACCCCCGCAGGCAACGGGTGACAACAGTGCTCAGGGAGGACCACATACTCAGCCATACACCCTGCGGGCCCTCCAGGGCTGCCGAGAAAGCGAAGACTCCGGCACGTGTGTGGGCGTCCGACCTGGCACTGATCGCAGGAGCCGCACGAGATGGCCGGGTCAAGAACAACCTTGTCCCCGGGCCGCAGCGTGCGTACCTCGTCGCCTACCTCAGCCACCTCGGCCACGCCCTCGTGCCCCACCACCATGGGGAACCGGACCTTTTGGTCGCCGATACGCCCTTCGCGAAAATAGTGCAGGTCCGAGCCACAGATGCCGGCATAGAGCATGCGCAGCAACACATCCCGTGGGTGACCCACCTGGGGCCGAGGAATTCGCCCTACAGTAACGACGCGCTGTGCCGTCAACAGCACTGCGCGCATCCCCGCTCCTGCCGCCGACGCAGAGCGGTTCCGACGCCTTCCCGCCTCAAGCTCCTGCATCGTGGGTCTCCTTGTGCCAGCACTTTTCTTCGTGGTCTCTCTGCCTTTCTCCAGGAAGGCCAAACAGGCAGATGGCGGCGCACACTGGAGTCCGCAAGGGTGGTCAAGCCGCATCTGGCACGGCAGCATCGCCTGCACGGCCTGCTGGTGGAAGCTGGCGCCCCTCTTAGCTTCTGCCAGGGTCAAGAAGGCACCCTTGCCTGCCCACTCGGGCTGACCAGGAACGCTTTCTTCTCCTCTGCACGAGCCCAACTTCCCCACAAATGGCGGAAGCGAGACCATTCCCCGCGGGCGGCGCCGTCACTACAAGAACATTATCCGGCAGATAAACACCGCCGCGAGCACCCCTGCTGCATCCGCAATCAGTCCCACGGGCACGGCGTACCTCGTCTTGGTCACCTGGACGCAGCCGAAATAGACCGCTACCACGTAGAATGTTGTCTCGCTGCACCCATAGATGGTCGAGGCCAGCCGGCCGATGAACGAGTCCACCCCATGCGTGTTGATGAGCTCGGTGATGATGCCCAGGGTGCCGCTCCCGGACAGGGGACGCATGAGCGCAGCCGGCAGCACTTCCGCGGGCATGCCGATGAGGTTGGTCACCGGCGCCAGTAAGCGAACAAAGACATCCAGTGCGCCAGAGGCACGCAACATCCCGATGGCGACCAGAATCCCCACCAAGTAGGGAATGATCTTGACCGCCACTTCAAACCCCTCCTTAGCGCCGCTGATGAAGGTTTCGTACACCTTCACCTTCTTGGCGAAGGCCAGCACCGGGATGATGAAGAGCAGCACGGGAATGGCCCACTGCGAAAGGAGCAGCAGCGCGTTCTTGAAAAACCCCGGAGGGAGAAGTGCCAGCGCGCGGCTGAGGACACCTACTGTTCCCAGGACAACAAGGGTGACGATCACTGCTCCCAGCACGAGTAAACTCTTGAGGTGCCGCCGCAGACGGCCGAGGAACTCTCCTGCGCCTCCTTCCAGGCTCTGCACGATCTTGGTCACCGTCACCGCAGTGATGCACGCAAAGGTGGACGAGAAGACCGTGCTCCCGATGATGTCCCATGGATTCGCAGCTCCAGTCTTGGCCCTGACGGCGATCATGGTGGCAGGAATGAGGGAGATGCTGCCCGTGTTGAGGGCAAGAAACATGATCATCGCATTGGTTGCCGTATCCTTCTTGGGGTTGAGCGTCTGAAGGTGTTCCATGGCCTTCAACCCTAAGGGGGTGGCAGCATTGCTCAGCCCGAGCCAGTTGGCGGCGAGATTAAGCACCATTGCTCCCATGGCTGGGTGTTCGGGCGGCACATCTGGAAATAGGCGCGTGCTGATGGGTCGGATGGCGCGCGCCAGCATGCGCACCAAACCTGCCTCTTCCGCCAGTTTCATAATCCCCAGCCACAAAGCCATGATGCCAATCAAACCAAGGGCGATGTCAACGCCGGTGTTGGCCATCTCAAAGGCCTTCTGGGTAACAGCCTCGATCTTCCCGGTGACCGCACCCACGACGAGGGCAATTGCCACCAGCGCCAGCCAGATGTAGTTCAACATAGCTTTCCTCCATGCGCTGACGTGCCTGCACCGCTACGCCATAGTACACCGCGCAAAGTGTTTTCCTCGCCGGCAGCACTCGAGGCTGAACCGGTTCCGGTACCCGGGTGCGTGCAACTCCCGCCACCGCTGCACGTGTCTGAACGTGTGGCCACCAGGGCCTGCTCCGCGCCGAAGAGCCGAGATCAGCCTCCAGGTGTTGCTCGCTAGGGGTTGTGAAAAGGTAGGATTTTTTGAGACAAGTGCAAGCAGTTTTTTTTCATACCCCCGCACTTTGTACTTGATTTTGTCTCCTGCTCCCGCTATCTTTGAACGTCACATAAAACCGACGACTGGCGCACGCGACCTTTGCCGCCGGAGGTTCCTCGGCTGTGCACCCCATCGGTCGTACAGCAAAGACCTGCAGACAAGGAAGGAGCAACCCGTGGGCAGTGTGAAAGACCTGCATATCCTCACACCACCTACCGCTGAGCACCCAGGCAAAGGCCGGTTCGTTTTTTCGGACCGTTATTCGGTGTTCGATTGGGGGGAAATGCCCGATCACATTGCACGCAAAGGGGAGGCCCTCTGCCTTATCGGTGCCTACTTTTTCGAAAAAGCGGAGCGGCTCGGCATCGCCACGCACTACCGCGGGCTCGTCCAGGATGGGTGCACCGTCCGCCTGTCGCAGCTCGGGTCGCCAGTGAACACCATGGAAGTATCCCTCCTGCAGGTGATCCGCCCCACAGTGCGCGGCGATCGCTACGACTACTCTGCCTATACACCCGACCTGAGGAATTTCCTGCTGCCGCTTGAGGTGATTTTCCGCAACGCTCTCCCTGCCGGCTCCAGTGTGTTTAAGCGGCTCCAGCAGGGGAAACTCACTCTGGAGGAGCTCGGTCTCTGCTCCATGCCCGAGCCAGGACATAAACTTGAGCGCCCCATCCTGGACGTGTCTACCAAGCTGGAAACGACCGATCGTTACCTTACTTGGGAAGAAGCGCAGCGGACAGCCGGGCTCAGCAAGCAAGAACTTGAGGCTCTCATGGCCACGACCATGCGCCTCAACGAACTCATTACGGCCGAGGTGGGCAGGATGGGCCTGGTCCACGAAGATGGCAAAGTGGAGTTCGGCTTTGATGAGGAACGCCACCTCATGGTGGTTGACGTCATAGGGACTCCGGACGAGTGCCGATTCACCATGGACGGTGTGCCGGTCAGCAAAGAGGTGGCGCGTATCTTCTATCGCAGCACCCCTTGGTTCCAAGAGGTTGACAAAGCCAAGAAGCACGACCCCATCGGCTGGAAGTCAGCGGTACAAACGCCACCTCCCCCTCTACCGCCTCCTTTGGCCCAGCTCATCGCCTTCATGTACCAAGGCTTCTGTAACGAGCTCACCGGTCGTCGCTGGTTTGACTGTCCCCCTTTGGCGCACACCGTCTCTGAGGTACGCCGCACCGTGAGTTCATTCCGATAGCGAAGCCATGGAAAGGGAGATTCCATGCTTTCAGGTCGGCCAGGCGGCAGTGGACATGGACTAGGCAGAAGGTTTCTTTAGCTCTGCCGAGAGGGAAGCAGCCTCGACTGGACGAGACCAGGGACAAGGGACATTTGCAAGGCAACGCCGAGAATCACGGCGCCTGGGTTTCAGCCAACCTTCGTCATCTGATGCGCTCGTGCTAGTGTCTCGGCGTCGCGTAAGGAACATAGCGAGCCCTAGTATCTTCGCGTCGACACCACGATCAAAGCACTGGGTCATCAATCAAGTTCCCCGAGCTTTCCACCGCCGCGCGACCGATGCAGCCAACGCAGTGGCGACACCCCAACAAGGGAAACTTTGTGGTTTTTCGCTGCGCGGCACACTCCAAGGGGGTGCACCGAAGGACGCTGCCAAGAGACTCCGCGGCCTATCAATATCGTTAGCAAAAGTGAAAAACGGTGCCTTCCCCATGGACCGAAGCACGCATGGTCGCGTTCAGGAGACTTGCCCCACGGCACACTCCAAGAAGAGGCCTCGAAGCAAGAAGCTGGAGGGTCTGAGTATGGAAAAGCCCGGAGGCTATGCGAAGAAAGCCGAGCGTAATTTCCATACCCATTGGGCGTCGTTTCTCGCAGCGTGCGGCCTACTGGCCTCAGCGAGTCTTCTGCACAGCCAGTGGGTAGAAACAGGCGGACCGTATGGTCAAACAATCACCTCCCTCGCGATTCTCCATTCCCCCGGTAGCCCCGGCGACACCACGTATCTGCTCGCGGGCACTTTGGGCGGCGGCGTCTACAGAATTCCCGTCGCTGGGGGAATCTGGCGACAAGACACTATAGGCTTGAGGAGGACTGATGTCATCAGCCTTGCCGTCAAGCACCCGTCTGCGCCCGGCGATACCTCCTCCATTTTTGCCGGTACTAATGGCGGAGGCATTTTTCGCTCCCTGGACGGAGGGGCGACGTGGGCCAAGGCCAACGGTGGCCTGACCGACAGCGTAGTGTACGCCATGACGGTCAGCAATGGCGCCGTGTTCGCCGGCACTTTTGGCAGCGGGGTGTTTCGCTCTGACGACGATGGAACCACCTGGAAGCAGGCCAACACCGGATTGGCCAACCACTATGTGAAGGCTCTGGCTGCTAGCAATGCCGGCATCTTTGCCGGGACTTACCTCGGCGGCGTGTTCCGCTCCGTCGATGGTGGGAACACCTGGACTGAGGCCAACCAGGGTCTGGATTACTCTGACGTCACCTGTCTTGTCGCTCTGGATTCTGCCCTCTTCGCCGGGACGTACGGGGGAGGCGTCTTCCGCTCCGCTGATGCGGGCGACAGTTGGGCGGCCTGCGACCAGCAGATCAATTTGTGGGTCCCGGCTCTTGCCGTGCAGCGTGCTCCCAGTGGTATTTACATCTTTGCGGGCACCTCTGGTGGCGGTGTGTTCTTCTCCGCCGACAGCGGGAGGAGCTGGAAGCAGATCAACGCTGGGTTGACGAACACGTGGATCAGCGCTCTGCTCACCTGCCCAGACCCCGAGGGAACGGGAGAGGTCTATGTGTTCGCAGGTACAGACGGGAGCGGGGTTTGGAGAAGGTCGCTCTCCGAAATCCTCACCTCAGTGGAGAGCCGCCTTTCTGGCCTCCCGGTAGGTTTTGCCCTCGAACAGAACACTCCCAACCCGTTCACCGGGGCAACAAGAATCACCTTTGCCATTCCCTTCCACGTCTACACGTCACTAAAGGTTTTTGACACGCTCGGAAGAGAGATCGCGACGCTGGTGGCGCAGCACCACAGTCCAGGCATCCATACTTGTATTTGGGATGCAACAGGTTTCCCGAGTGGGGTCTACATATGCCGCATGCAGGCCGGGGCCTTTTGTCAGAGTGTGAAGCTCCTGTTTCTCGCCAAGTAAATGCGAAGGTGTCCCGATATGAAATCGCGGTAGCTTTTGTACTGTTTTCTTACAAGTTTTTCCTTGACTTTGTCGAGGAGAGTCGGTATATTGTCAAGGGAAGCACGGGATGGTGAAGGTGAGGGAGGCTTCTTATTTGGGCAATATGAAAGGAGGTTGCCATGGCACGGCCAACCGTCCTCCACCTGGCCGCCTTGGCGGTGGCCTTGCTGCTCCCCGCCCTGCTTCTCGCTCAAGTGAACTTTGGGGGCTACACCTTCCAATCCTGGGCGGCATTTGCCGACGAGGCTACGGAGGTCGGTTCACCTCCGCCGGGCGCCGGTCTTTTGCCCACAGGTACCACTAGCATCAACACTGCACTCACCGACCGCAACCTTAACACCTGGGTAGTTGCTGGGGGAAGCGCCGGCATGGCCGACGTCCGCTTTATTGACAACGTCGTTGTCAACGAGGACGGGGCGGACTTTGTCGTATTCGAATACGGCGTGGCTGAAGCCTACCGCGTCGCGGTGAGCAGAGATGGTACCACCGCTAACCTCACTGCGTTCAGGCAGTATGTAGGCACGCAAGCAATCGACCTTAGCGATTTCGGCATTGCGGCGGGTGCGACGGTCACACTGCTTCGCATCCAGCCAAACCCGTCGGTGCCCGGCAGCGGCGGCGCCGAGCTGAGCGCCGAGATTCAGGACATTGGCGCCTTGCATTCCCGAGCCCCTATGGCTCTGGCAAAGTTCGACTTCAATGACGGCACCGTGCAGGGCTGGACGCTGGATGGGGCATTCGACGAAACCGGTGCCACGCGGTACTCGTCCAACTTCTTCGACGGCTGGCAGGATGCGGTGAACTACCCCAACCCGCCGGGACTCGATCCCATGAACGACCAGCATGGCACGTTGCGACTTGCCACTCTCGGAGGACATGGCATCACCAATCCCGGCCACACCTGGTGGGTCATGAAGCTCGTTTCCCCGGACCTGTCGGGTTCTCCCACCTGGCAGGCAGCCCGGGGCTTCTCGGTGGAAATCGCCGAGTGCATGGCCAACTTCGGGTCGGCCTATGCTAATCTCTGGGTATTTGCCTATGACCATGATCAGGCACTACTCCGCGCCTTCTACAGCGGGACCGCACAGGCCCTGACCCATGACGTGTACGGCGATGGCATTGCCAACTGGAATCACTTAAAGTTCGACTGGTCGGCCATCCCCACGTTCCCCACAAACTATACGATTCAGCGAGTGGCCGTGTTAATCTGGGGGAAGTTGGAGGGCGTGTACTATGAGGGAGGCATTTACCTAGACGAGGTGACCCCTTTGGGGGGCGAGCAACCACAGCCCCCGGCAGCCCCGTCTAATCTCCAGGCCTATCAGACCGTGCCACAGATCCACATCACCTGGCAAGACAACTCTGACGACGAGACCGGCTTCCAGCTTGAGTTCAAAGACGGTCTTGACGCACCGTGGGACACTTTGGCCAACCTTGGCCCGAACGTCACCTCCTACCAAATGGACAACGCCGCAGTCATGCACACTTACGTCTTCAGGGTGGCTGCGGTAAAGGATGGCCTCATGTCAGCCTATTCCAACACCGACACCCTCCAGTACAGGCTGTTCCTGGGCTTCCTACGGGTGGACACCCCCAACGGCGGCGAGGTCTGGCCGGTCGGTTCCACCCAGACCATCTCCTGGACAGCGCAAATGATTCCCCTTTCCAACTATGCGATCGAGTACTCCACTGACGGCGGGAGTAGGTGGAGCACCATCGTGCCGTTGTTAGCGCCATGCAGCTCATACAATTGGACAATCCCCAACACGCCCTCCACAAATTGCATTGTCAAAGTGCGGTTGACAGGCTACGAGATCTACGACCTTACTGACCACCCATTCACGATTACCACCCAACAGCTGCCGGTATTGGTGGTCACGCCCAGTAGCCACGACGTTCCGGCTAGGGCAGGGACTACCGGATTTGAAGTGGACAACACCGGCGGCGGCACGATGAATTGGACCGCTACGGTCACCGAAGGGGCCTCGTGGCTGACTATCACCTCCGGAGCCAGCGGCACGAACAAGGGAACCATAGTGGTGGCTCACGCCGCCAATCCCTCCACTACCCCCCGCAGTGGCACCATTACGGTCACCGCGCCGGGCGCCAGTGGCAGCCCCTGCCAAGTAACTGTCAACCAGAGCGGAGCTGAACAGCCCGGGGTAACGGTACGGATGGAGCCCGCCAAGAGGCAACTTTACCTGAATCGTACCGGAAGTGTGGATGTGGTCGTCGAGGGGGTGACCAACATCGGGAGTTTCCAATTTGAGATTGGCTACGACCGCACCGTGGTGCAATTGAGGGGCAGCACTCCTGTGCAGCTGGGGCCGTTCTTGGGGAGCACCGGTCGCACCGTCATCCCCGTGGGCCCGGCGATCGACACCACCGCGGGTACCGTCGTTTTTGGCGCCGCCACCTTTGGCACTCAAGCCGGACCGAACGGAAACGGCACCTTGGCGACCATTACCTGGACCGGCGTAGGGGAGGGCAGCGCTGCGCTTGATCTGCGCAATGTCCAAGTGAGCGACATCAACGGGGTCGTGATTCCAGTGGCCGTGGTAGATGGCGAAATCATCGTGAAAAAAGGCTTCTGGGCGGATGTGAACAACGACGACCGCATCGACATCATTGACATCCAGCTGGTGTGTGCGCATTGGAACACCCGCGTGGGCGACCCCAACTATGACCCCCGCTACGACGTGGACAACGAGGGCCAGGGCGACGGCGATATCGACATCATTGATATCCAACTGGTGGCAGCGTGGTGGAATAGACCGTTGCCCCCTGGCGGATTAGCACGCTCTCTGCCCGCTCCGCCTGTTGAGGCACTCACTCTGGTGGCAAGCATTGCGAAAGGCGCAGGGCGTGCAGCACTCGAGCTATGGACCAAAGGGGCGGCAAACCTCGGCGGGTTCCAATTCGACCTGGTGTCGTCCGCGCCTTTCGAAATAACCTCCTTCGCTGCCGGTGACATCTTAACCATGACCGGGAATACGGTATCCGTACTTGGGCCCCAACATACTGCTTCCGGCAAGCGGGCCACGGTGGCGGCGTTTAGCTTCGGAAATAAGGAAGGTGGCCAAGGCTCTGGAGTGTTGGGGCGCATCGAGCTCAACTCAGACGCGCCGGTTCAATTGGAGCGCATTCAGTTGGCGACCAAGGACGGAACCCCGATTCCGGTGGCGAACGTCCTATGGCAAGAGGTAGAGCAGACCAGCGTACCGAGACAGCTTACCTTGCGCCAGAACTACCCCAACCCCTTCAATCCCCAAACCAAAATCGAGTTTGAACTTCCGGGCGGGGATAGCGACAAGATACCTGTGACGCTGAGCATCCACAACCTGCGGGGCGAAGTGGTCAGGGTGCTGCTGGAGGGCGCTTTGGGCCCTGGCGCCCACGCGGTCCTTTGGGACGGGTGTGATGAACACGGCGGGCGCCTGCCCTCAGGGGTGTACGTGTGCAGGCTTGACGCTGGAAAGCTTAAGGCCACCATGAAGATGGCGCTGATGCGATGAGCTTTAGCTACGGAGGCGGCAGCACGCGCACGCCGGGCGTGCCGCTTCTTTCGTCCGGTTCGTACAGCGCATATGGCACGGATCCCTGGGACGAGGGTGAGATTCTCATGCCCGCTCCAATGCTCCGGGTCTCCACTCCGGGCGCAAGAACTGTACGGTGCGCTGTTTCGTGAGCCTGCCCATGTCTTCTTTGGAAAGGAGGCGAATCATGAGGTACATGCTCCGCCTGTCATTTTTCGGCCTCAGTGTGCTCATTGCCTCCGGAGAGGGGTCTGCCCAACCTACCCTCCGCATAGTGCCCGCCACAACCACGGTGCTCACCGCCCAGGCGTGCACCCTCAGGGTCCAGATCGAAAACGTCACCAACCTCGGCGCCTTCCAGTTCGACCTCATATTCGACAGCCATGTGGTGCATGCCACAACCGCCTGGGCAGGGCCGTTTTTGGGAAGCACCGGGAGAACAGTGATTCCAGTAGGTCCCCAGATTGACAACACGTCGTATCCGGGGCGCCTTACCTTCGGCGCCGCAACGTTTGGGGTCAATCCTGGCCCTAATGGATCGGGCGCCTTGGCCCAGGTGGTGTTCCTGCCTCAGGCAGAGGGGAGCACCGGCGTTGACTTTCAGAATGTTTTGCTCGCCGACATCAATGGCAACTCCCTACCGGTCGGCCCGGTCATTGGGGGAGCCCTTGAAGTTCACACCGTCAGTCCCTTGCTGGTCACCACCACGGCCGACTCTGGCTTAGGATCGCTGCGCGATGCGGTCAATTATGCCAACTCTCACGAGGGGCCGGACACCATTCGCTTTCTCATTCCGGCTGTTGATCCACGGTGTGATAGCCTTGGCGTGTGCACAATTCCTCTAACCCAAAGCTTAGCGCTCCACGACAGTGGAACGGTAATCGACGGATACACGCAGCCTGGGGCCTACCCCAACACCAATCCCTTTGGCGAATCCATCAATGCGGTGCTCAAAGTGGTAGTGGACGGGTGCGCACAGCAGCCGGTAGGGATCCGGATCTACAGCGCCGACAACGTGGTGCGGGGGCTGGTCATCTCCAGATTTGACCGGGCAATCGAGTTCTTCGGTCCTCGCGCCCGTCGCAATCGGATCGAGGGCAATTTCATTGGCACCGACGCCACAGGCACCGTGGCCCGGGGAAACCGTACTACAGGGATCGCGATTGGTACTTACGCCAGCGAGAATATTGTCGGGGGGACCGACCCCAACGCGCGAAATCTCGTTTCCGGCAACAGCAGCGCTGTAGAGATCGGTCCGTGGGGCAGAAACTTGATCCAAGGGAACTATATCGGTACCGACGTGACCGGCCTCGCTCCGCTCGGGAATACGGTCGGGGTGCGTATTGTTAATGTGTCACAAAACAATCTCATCGGCGGTTCAGAAACCGGAGCTCAGAATCTGATCGCCTTCAATGGTACAGGCATTCTTGTGGATGGATCGTTTGGGGAGGCCTACTACAACACATTCTCCCGTAATTCCATCCACAGCAACACCGTGAAGGGGATCTCGCTGGTGAGCGGAGGCAATCAGAGCATTCCCGCGCCTGCGATAACTTCGGCGGTACCAACTCAAGTAGTAGGCACTGCAGGAGCCCTCGCGAAAGTAGAGGTTTTTTCTGACGCCGACGGGCAGGGCGCTCTTTACGAGGGGAGTGCCATGGCTGACGCAAGCGGGGGCTGGGTGCTGAGCAAACCGGAGGGCTTTGCGGGGCCGTATCTCACGGCCACCGCGACCGATCCCAGCGGCAACACCTCTGAGTTCTCCGCCCCGGTAGCCACTGCTGTGGGTACAAGACAGACCGATGCCCCGAGTTGCTTCGCTCTCTACCCGGCCTATCCCAATCCTTTCAACGCAAGCACCTTAGTCCGATACGACCTTCCGCAGCCGGCACACGTGCTGCTGGTCGTTTACAACCCCGTTGGTCAGATGGTACGGCAGCTGGTGGATGAGTTCCAGCTCGCTGGCTCCTACTGCGCCTTGTGGGACGGCACAAGTCACCTCGGCCTCCCCGTGCCCAGCGGAGTATACATCTGCGCCTTGAGCGCGGGCGGGGCGCAGGCGATCACTAAGGCGGTGCTCGCGCGTTAGAGGGGCGCAGACGGGGGAAATTCACAGACAACACTAAATGCGCTTATGCACCTGGCACGGGTAGAGGCAGCGGCCCGCGCTGCCCTCAAGTTCTGCGAAGCCTTCAACAGCCACGATCTCGGTGCGCTTGCCCAGCTCGTCGACGACCGCTGCGTCTTGGAGCACGCCGATTCTCCCTTAGATGGCCCTACCATCCAGGGGAAGGAGGCGGTGCTTGGTTTCTGGGAGCAGGTGTTCCAGCGGGCCCCCCACGCGCGCATGGAGGTCGAAGAGGTCTTTGGAGGGGGCAGCCGCTCGGTCCTGCGCTGGCAAGGGGAATGGCCTGACGCGACTGGCCGTCCGGTACGCACACGCGGCGTAGAGATATTCAAAGTGAGCGATGGGCTTATCTGCGAACATCTATCCTACGTGAAAGGGAGGTGACGGCAACTCCTCGCCGGCACGGGGAAGGAAATTGTCAACCTGACGAGGTGCGTCTCGTCTGCAGTTCTGCTACCCAGCGGAGCAATATCTTGGGATGACGCCAGGAGCAAAACTCGTCGAGCAGCGTGCACCCCTCTTGCCTCCGGTACGGGGTTGGCGGTGTCCCGCAACGTCTTAATTCTCGGAGGCCGAAGAGCACAACCCAACGAAGTGCCACACCCAGAAGTTGGCACGCGCGGAAAGGGACGCACTGTGCATTACGGGGAGAGAACAAGAATGTGGCGCGCAGCGGTGTGGGTACTGTTGACCTTTGGTCTAATCCTCGATGGGTGGGCCCGCATTTACTACGTGAGCCCTGCCGGCAACAACCACAATCCGGGAACGCGGGCGCAGCCCTGGGCGACCCCGGGATACGCGTCGCGCCAACTGAGCCCAGGGGACACGCTCATCATCCTTCGCGGACGCTACGTGCTCAGCGAGTATGATGCGGATATCATCGCCCCCCCTTCTGGCACTCCGTCGGCGCGGACGGCCATCTGCGGCGACCCCGACGGGCGGCCGGTACTGGCCGGGAGAGACAACCTGCTCACCGCCATTGACCTCTCCGGCAAGTCATATGTGCGCATCGAGAACTTGGAGATCACGCACGACACTACTGCGCAGGGAGAGGCTGTGTGGTTTCGGGAGGGCATCGAAGTGCTGGGTGCCCCGAGTCAGGGCTTGATCTTTCGCGCTCTCTACATCCACCACATCGATGAATACGGCATGAACTTGCAGGACGTGGAAGGGGTAAAGATCGAGGACTGTCGCATCGAGTATTGCGGCTTCGGCTCGTTGGGAGGACCTGCCGGGGATCACGGTGGCTGGCGAGATGTGACCATCCGCGACTGCTCTCTTTCGTGGTCTGGGCACTATTACCAGGGAGGTGACGGCTCGAATCGCCCTTACGACCGCCCGGATGGCTTCGGCATCGAGCCATCTGCAGGCCCAATCGTCATCGAACACACCGTTGCTGAGCACAATTATGGCGATGGCCTGGACTCGAAGGCCGCCAATACCCTGATCACACGCTGCATTGTGGCGAATAACTCTTGTGACGGCGTCAAGCTGTGGGCGGATAATAGCCGCATCGAGAACACGCTCATCTATGGGCGGGGCGACGGGAACCCCGATATCACCCCCTGGGCGCCCATCGTCATTGACCAAGTGGAGCAGGCCGGGGCGCGCTTCGAGGTAGTCAACGTGACCGTCGACGACAGCCTCGGCAATGAATATCTGCTGTATGTGCAGTATGAGAACCCCATCCCTGTCCACGTGACGCTCAGGAACTGCATCTTCAGCGGGCGGGGGCCTAACACCTCCATCTATGTGCACGGCAACAGCACCCTCGTGGCTGACCACAACCTCTTTCATCTGCCGCAGAACACCATTTTGTTGACCCACGGCACACGAGAGTTCGCCTGCAAGAACGTGCAGGAATTGGGGGGAGGGAACCTGTGCGGCGATCCCGGATTCGTTCGGCAGGCGTGGGGCACACCCGGCGATTATCATGTGCGGCCGGGAAGCCCGGCTATCGACGCAGGAAGCACAGTGGGGGCGCCGTCGGACGACTTGGAGGGGAGAACGCGCGACTCTCACCCTGACCTGGGTGCATATGAGTTCGCCGAGCCCTGGCGCGTGTCTCCCCAGGAGACTTTGCCACCGAAAAACGGCATCCTGCTTGAGTGCTACCCCAACCCGTCCCACGCCGGGACGACCATTCGCTTCTCGGTGCCGCTGCCGGGGGTACTTCGCGTGGACATCTTTGACGTACGCGGGGGATGGGTGAGTACGGTATGTCAGGCAAGCGGCCGTGACTCAGGCACTGTGTGGTGGGATGGCACGGATGCAATTGGGATGCCTGTTCCCAGCGGGGTGTACCTGTGCCGCGTAGCCCTGCACGACCCAGTCGCTGGGTCGGCGATGCGGCAGGCAAAGCTGGTGCTTGTGCGCTGAGGAACTCCCCAAGACTCCTCCTCTGGCCCTGTCAACTGTGGGCTCCATTGCAAACCGGGAGGCCAACAATAGGGGGTAGGCAGAGGGCCGTGGGTGTGGAACTGGCATTCGAACAATAGGTGTATCCTCAGCTGGTTGGGCTTGCCTGACCAGCCGCACGACCTGATCGACGTCAAAGGTGAGCTCGCTCTTCGCAGCGTACGGAAAAAAACTGACGAGTTTAAGGGGTTTCATGGGCCGTTGCCCCGGCTTCTGGCGAACGGGGGAAGGCCGATTGTCTTCGTTCGCACAACATTAGGGAGGGGAGAAATGGAGTTCACAACCGCCGAAGATTTTCGTAAGGCAGCGAGTGACTGCATCGAGTCGTACACTCGCGCCCGAGACGCAGACAGCCCGTCCGCCGAGTCCTGCGGTACAGGGCAGAAGTCTGCCGTCAGGACCCGCGGTGCAGAGAGCTGGGGTTTTGCGGGCTATGGGTTCCAGTGTATAGCTTACTTGCTCGGCATTGCATATTACTCGATCCGCATTCGCGATGGGAAGAGGAAAGAGGGGGACGAGAAGACGTTAGCTGAACTGAAACCCGACGAAGCGCAAACGGACCCCGCGAAGGACTTGGATGAGACCCTCCAAGCCCTCGCCAAACTGGCGGGCTCCAGCACACTCGCCGAAGGCGAACTTTTCAAGGCGATCTATCCCATCTGGAAGCGGATTTGCCCTGATGCGAAACAAAGGGAAGAGGGCCTTGTCCGCTACGTTCTCAGACAGGCATTGTTTGCCCAGGATGGCACTTCAAAGACCTTGAGCAAGGATGATCTCGCGTAAGAAGGCCTCTCTATCACGCAAGGCCCGCACTTGAATGTGAGTGCTGCCGCAACCTACGTGGCGGCCCTCCAGGTGCTGGCCACATGCATGGCCGGATCGCTCACGGCCATGACGACTGCCGGGGTGACCACCGCCGGGCCACCCAAGGCGCCGGTGTTGGCTTCTGCACGCGGGTACTGCTGCAGGCGGGCAGAAGCGTTTCAGATTACCGACAGCCTCCTGAGCCCAAGGGGGCACTTTGTGCTCTACTACACGCTCACCGGCCCAGACGCCATTTCGCCCCTCGACGCGGATGGCAGTGGTTGGCCAGATTTTGCTGAAAGGGCTGGCGCCGCTTTCGAGACCAGCTATGCCATTGAGGTCGAAGAACTGGGTTATAACCCTCCACCTGGAATGGAGGCCTGGACTCGACCCTATCGCGTGTACCTCTTGGACCTCGGCA